>WRLV01000056.1 GCA_009777445.1 Oscillospiraceae bacterium
TGACAGTGATTGTGTCCGCTAACGCGGACTGGTTTAAGATAAAACGCCCTTCTCACCACCCCACCCGAAGATTTTCGCAAGACATTCCAACAAAATAACACCGCCCAACACAAAAATGCACAATGTCCGCATTATTTTTTTTGTCCCTTGACAAAAGAAGCTGAATGTAATATAATTAGAACTATACTGAATTGTCAATTGTTCATTGTCAATTGTCAATTGTCACGGGGGGCGATGTTAATGCAGAAAATGATTTTTGTGGTGGATGATAATGCCACTAATCTTGCGGCGGCGGCGGCAGAGTTAGAAAACGATTATCGCATATTGACTATACCATCGGCGGACAAAATGTTTCGGCTTTTGGGCAAAAAACGCCCCGACTTGATTTTGCTTGACATAGAAATGCCGGAAATGGACGGCTTTGAAGCAATCGTTCGCTTGAAAGAAAGCGATGAATTTAAAGACATTCCGGTTGTGTTTCTTACCGGACATAAAGGTGTCGACATTGCAAATCGCGCGCTTGAACTCGGGGGGCTGAGTGTCGTGGAAAAACCTTTCGCGGCGGGCAGTCTTCTTAAGTGCGCGGCAAAATATATAATTTAAAGGGGGGCAGGTATGGAAAACAAGCAAAAAAACAGCGTCCTTATAGCGGGCGCTCAAAATACCGAGAGCATAAATCTCGCCGATGTTTTATCCGACGAATACGCTGTGCACTCTGCCGACAGGGGCGGTAAAGTTATTGAGACGGCTTCAAGGCTCTTGCCTGACATTATTTTGCTTGACACCGTTATGCCCGACATTGACAGCTTCGTTTTGCTTGAGCAGCTTAAAAAATCAGAAAAGACTAAACATATTCCCGTTATTCTTATAAACGGGCTTAACAGCGATGACGATGTTCAAAAGGGTTTTGAGCTTGGTGTCTGCGATAGCATTGAGCCGCCATTTTCGCTGTCTGTTGTGAAAAGGCGACTCAAAACGCGCATGGAAATCATCGAACATCTTAAGACAATCGAAAGATTGAGCATGATGGACATTCTCACCGAACTGCCTAATCGGCATAGCTTTGAACTCCGCTTAGACACTGAATGGAGAAGGGCGTTAAGAGACCAGTCGCCCATTAGCATTATGATGGTGGACGTTGACAGGTTCAGCAAATATAACGAAGCTTACGGTTTTCAACAGGGTGACGAGGCCTTGCGTGAGGTGGCTAAAATCTTTACGCAAAAGCTCAAACGCGCCGGCGACTTTATCGCCCGTTGGGGAGGTGAGGAGTTCGTTTTGTTGCTCCCGAGCACTAACGCTAACGGGGCAAAAGCGGTTGCCGAACAGATTCGCCGTAGCATTGAGCAAATGGACATTCCTCAATTTAATTCGCATGAAATTCACCCGGCAAAATTAACCGTGAGCATAGGGGTTAACACCCGGCGGCATGAAAACGATGTCACTATGGCGGAGTTCGTTTTGGGGGCAGACATGGCTCTCTTTTCCGCAAAGAACGGAGGGCGCAATCGTGCCGGACACTATAACGATTACGACCCCACTAAGTCTGACACGAGCCAAAAAATTGTCTTTGCGGTAGATGACAACACAACAAATCTCACCATGGCGGAAGAGGCTTTGAAGGGGCATTATAGGGTTATTTCTTTGTCATCGGCGCAGCAAATGTTTAAAGCTTTGAGCAAATTTATGCCCGACTTGATTTTATTGGACGTTGAAATGCCCGAGATGAGCGGCTATGAAGCCATAAAAAGGCTTAAAACCAGCCATCTTCACTCTGAAATTCCGGTTATATTTTTGACCGCTTTGTCTGACGACAAAAACGAAGCTCAGGGGATAGAATTAGGCGCGGTTGATTTTATAACCAAACCGTTTTCAAAATCAGTTCTATTAAACCGCATTAAGAATCATCTTCAAATAGACGAGCTTATACGCGAACGCACAGAACAATTGGCAGAGCGGCGCGAACAACTTTATGATAAAACGCAACAATTAGAGCGGCTTCAAAACAGCATGGTTCACACCTTAGCCGACATTATTGAGAACCGCGACTATGAAACAGGTGGGCATGTTGACCGCACGTCTGTTTATATGCAGTTGCTCATTAACGGAATGTTGGCGAATGATGTTTACATAGAAGAATTGAAGGAATGGGATTTAGCCTCTATTATTTCGGCGGCGCGAATGCATGACATTGGTAAGATTTGCATTCCTGATTCAATATTAAACAAGCCGGGGCGACTGACCGATGAAGAGTTTGACGTGATGAAATCTCACGCCCTCAAAGGGGCAGACATTATTGACAAGATGATGCTTCGTTGCGGTGACGTTGACTTTTTAAACAACGCGAAACTAATCGCCTTAAACCACCACGAAAAATGGGACGGCGCGGGCTACCCTAACGGTTTAGTCGGGGTTGAAATTCCGCTTCACGGGCGAATTATGGCGGTCATAGACGTATACGATGCGTTGGTTTCAGAGAGACCGTATAAAAAGCCGTTCACTCACGAGGATGCTGTTTGCATAATCATGAAGGACTCCGGCAGACATTTCGACCCCGTCATTGCCGATGTTTTCTTTAAAATCAGAGATGAATTCTACGCTTCGTCGGTTAAGTTTTCGGGGGAGAAGTAAATTTCACGCGAAGAAACTATAAATTGTAGGGGGCGAGCTTGCTCGCCCCGAATTGTGCAGTATTAATTGCGGTACAGGCAAGCCTGTCCCCTACAATGCACAACAAAAAGCCCGGTTTTAAAACCGGGCTTTTTTTAGTTTGTTAAATTTTGTTATCTTTTAATGTTTCCGTCTGTGGTGAGGACATAAACCGCGCCTCTGTTAACTGTGAAGTGAACGAAGCCGTTTTTGTCTACTCTCGGGTTAGCGTCTGCATTGAGAGTTGTTCTGTTGGTTGCAGGGTTGAAGGCCATTACTCTGATATCGCTGCCTTTAACGCCTCTGCCAACTCTTACTACTACTGTGACGTCTTGGTCAAAGCTACCGGTTTCGCCCATGTTTACTACTACAAAGTTATTAGAGAAGAATTTAGAGAAGTGAGCTTTGATTGCTGTTGCTCTTGCATCTAATGTAGAAGCATAAACATTGAGGTTTCTGGTGACTTTAGTAACGTCTAAGATAATTCTTGCATCGAACGCGCCGGTTGCAGTTCTGGTGTCGTTAAATACGCGGGTTGAGATGTTTGAGTTAGAAGCATTAGCCGCAACGATTTGACGAGCCGCATCTGCTGTGAATGTGCCGGCGTTAACGAATGTGATGTTTTGTCTTGTGCCTGATGCTAAAGCTCTTGCAGTTGCACTTGCAATTGCGTTTTGAGCAGAGCGTGAGGTAACAGTCGCGCCTTGAGTGGTTCTCGCAGCTGCAGTTGAAGAGCCAATCGCTCCACCGCCGCCACCGCCGCCGCCTCTACCGCCGCTGCCGCCAGGGCCTGAACCGCCGCCGCCTTCACCGGGGTCGTCTTCTTCAGTTGAAGGAGCAGTAGCGATAACCGCGCCGGTACCGTTGGTAAGGTTAACGTTATAGTTTCTGTCTGCTGTGCTCACTGTGATGTTATATCTTCCCGGACGTGCGCCACGTGTGTAGTTGGTTTCAAATTGCATTTGAGGAGGAGCGAATCCTGAAACCAATTCTCCCATCGGAATGCTTGCTGTGAATTTAGAAATAACATCAGCCGGTGATTCTGTGTTCACAACTTCAACTGTTGCAGGGTTTAAGGTAGCATTAACAGTTTTCTTAGCAACTTCAAATTGTGCGGTGATGTCAGCTGAAGTGCCTGATAAAGTAGTGTAGGTGAGCTCAATCGGATGAGTGCCACCACCGGGAGTGCCTACAGGAGCAATGCCAAGAGCGAAATCCCATGTGCCGCCTGCCGGTGTAACAGAGCCGGATTTAAGGCCGCCTGCCAAGATAGCAGCGTATGAATCGCCTAAGTTACCTGAGAACACGAGGGGTTGGGTAAATACGATTTCTTCAGCGATGGTGATTTTGCCTAAATCTGTGAAGTCGAGGACCATAAATTCGAAGTTGTCGCCACGGATAAATTCGGTTCCGTTAGGAGCCATTCCGATAACAAACTCATCGCCTATTGACGCGCCCGGGTCAACGTCAAAAACGAGAGTGAGCAAATCAGTGCCGCTATAAGGAACGGCAGGAATCATCATAGCCAACCTTGTGGCTACATTATGGCTTGCATCATCGCCATTGCCAGGGGCATTTCTGAATCCTTTTAGAGTCAAACCGTCGGGAATAACAAATCTAAGACCGCCATTAAACAAGCCACCATTTGCCGCGAGATTTGTCGCTGTAACTTTCACCTCAACGTCTGTTGCGTTAGCAGGAGCGTTCACTTCTTCAATAGAAATGACGACTGTTTCGTTCGCTGAAATCGCGAAAGTTGCTATGCCAATGGAAACAGCTGCGGCTGTCACCAACGCCATAATTCTTTTAAACCATGATTTTTTCAATTTGAATAACCTCCATATTTTATTTTTTTATCTTGAATTTAGGAGCCACGCCGTCACGCTCAACGCCTAACGGCGCGAACCCACAAATTCCGAAAAATTATAATTTTGTCTCACTTAAACGTTTTGCTGTTTTAGCTTACTCCCAAATAGTGGGGTCACAACCTGCGTGTGAGCATATAGGCATAACAGCTTTTGCTACTGCATTTAATTCGGCACATCTTTCAGCAACATAGAGTCTAATCATTGCTAAATCTTGTTGGCCGGGGTTGTTCGAGCCGTTGTCTGTGCTTGTGATAAATGAGTTTGCTTTAGAAGCGGTTGCGGGAACTTCAACTCCTCTTTCAGCAACGAAGAGTCTCATGAACGCAAGGTCTTGTTGACCAATTATTCCGCTGATTATGCTTCCTGCTGAAATCAGACCTTTAACCCTTGTCGGTGCTGAGCCTTCTTCATAAGTCGCCACCAAGAAAATGTCGAATGACGGCATTGTGAAGGTGAGCGGGTTTGCTTTGTTGCCCGGGTTTTCGCCAAGAACGATTAAGGTTACATCGTCTAAGTTATCGTCGTAAACTTTCCATTCTTTGAAGACATAGCCTGATGATGCAGCGGGTACGCTAATCGGGCCAACTGATGAGCCTTCAAGTGCTGTACCTTCATCGGCGATGCCGGGTTCTGCTGCGCCTTCATCTGCAATGAGTGTCCATTCATATTCTTGTGCCGGTGAGAACACTGCGTAGAGTGTGAAGTCGGTTTTGCTTGCTAAACGGTCGCCCGGTTCGTAAGCAACTGGGCCGCCTTCAACTGTTGCCCAACCTCTGAAGATGCCTTCGTGTGTGAGGTCTTCGCCGTCAATGAGGTCAAATGTTCTTACAGCGAAGTCGAAGAGTGTCGGGAATTCTGTGCTTGTTACCAATTTTTTGGTTACCGGAAGAATAACGCCTGCTGCTGTTCCGACATCATAGGTGAGAGTAACTTCGGTGAATTCTTCGGGTTCGTCTTCATCAGCAGAGTCTGGAGTGATGAGAGATTCCCAAGGTTCATGTTTTGCGTATGCTAATTGAACTGAACCTCTGGCTGTCCCTCTAAGACCGATTAAGATATAAGTTTCTGTTTCAGCTGTTTCGGGAACTTCATATCCACGAAGTTCAACGTTGCTTGAGCTAACGCCTTCATAGTATTTAACGCTGTATTCGTCTTCGTCCATCATTGCTTCAGCGGCTGCGATCGACAAGCCACCAGGGCCTGCTGATTCGTCAGTGCTTAAGAGGCCGTCTGCACGAAGTTTAGCGTATTGCGTTTCGGTGAGCAGAACTTGAGCGTTATCATCAGCGTTTCCGCCAACTGCTATGAACGAGATTCTGTCGCCTGGTTCAACATCTCTGAAGTAAATTGCGCGTGAGATGCCGTCAGGATTTTGGAAGTTAGCTGTGCCATCGGTGTTAAATCTGTAATAACCTGTATCACCGATCGCCGCAACAGAGTGGTTTCTTCCACCTTCAAGACGTACGCCGATATTACCGTTTAATTGATAGTAAGTGGTGGTAGCGGGATTTTCCCAACCTGCCGGTAATTCAGCCCATGTGGTGAATTCTGAAGGTTCGCGTACATACGCGCCTGTTGCCGGTTCTCTTTCCCATGCGGCGTATAATGTGATGTTGCCACTAACTTCAAATGTGCTTGCCGGAGCAAAAACTTGACCGCCATCGGGGTTGCCCATCCAGCCCATGAACTCAAACGGGCCTCTGTCGCCGGTGGTGTTGGTAACTGCGCCTATGGGTCTTAATGCAACTGTTCCAACGCCGTTTTCGTCCGGTTCAACTTCTTGCGAAGCTATTGTGCCTGTTCCACCGTTTACATCATAAGTAACTGTGTAAATCGGGGTGATTGTGATGTTAAAGTCTTCAGTGAAGTCTTCAAAGACATCTGCGCCGCTTGAACTCATAACGCCATCGATTACTCTTGCTGTTATTACGACAACGCCTTCGTCAGTTGCTGAGAGAATGTTGCCTGAGCTGAGTGTCGCGCCTGTTGCGCCGGCTTCTTTGATTTCCCAGGTGATTTCTTCGTTGTAAGCTTTACCTACGGGTTCAACATAGCCATCAAGTGCTAAGTTGCGACCAACGGCAACAAAAGTATTAGATGTGAGAACAACGCTAGTAACATCTTCTCTTTCAACGTCATCTTCGAGCCACTCGGGGTTGGTTCTGGTTACTCTGTGGAGATTGGGTCTGAATCCGTTGCCGGCATAAATGCCATCGCCCGAAGTAAATTCAAAGGTATAAACCCCATCTTCGGGAATTATAAACTCAAATTTATCGCCAGGTTCTGTGCCATTGGTTCCGGGCCCAATTTTTGTGGTGGTTTCTGTTTGAATCACATCGCCATTGCTATTTGTCATTGTAAATGTCGGAAGTTCTCCGGCACGCAATGCAGCTGATGCGAAGTTGCTGAGGTAAACAGTTACTATGTCGTCTTCTGTGGCTTCGAGTGTGAAGCCTATGTTGTTATAGTTTTCGTTGGAGAAATTAATGAAATTCGTTGCGCTGGGATAAGAAACATCTCCTTCGAAGGTCCATGCTTTGCCTTGACCAACCCAACCGCCGTTTGCAAATTTAATGCGGATATTACCTCTCATGATGTTGAGGGTCAATTCATCAAATTCAACATCTAAGTTAACGCCTGTGGGTGGTGTTAATGCGGATTCCCAGTTCCAACCGGGTTCATAGCCAACGCTGCCTGTGCCTACTAATTTGCCTTCTGCGAGCAACTTAGTCCAAGCACCAGTTGCGATTTTGTTTTCAAAGCGGTTTATAGAGGTGTCTCTTGCTTGAACTTCACCGAAGTCCCATATTTGAACCATTTGTCTTTGGCCAATCGGGATATCGCTGTAAATCCAGTGAGCGTAGAGTGTTTCGTCTTCTAAGACGACATCGCCAACGTCAAAGGTCGGTGCAACAAAGCCTGATGAGCTTAAAGACCAACCGCCGAAGTAGTGGCTTTCAGGAGCTGCCCAGTTGCCGATATCATCTCTTGCTTCAACTTCGGCTATGCTTAAAATTACGAAGCTGCTATTAGAAATGCCACCTGAGTTAATAAACTTACTACCTGTTCCACCATCAACATTATTTGCAATGTAAGTATGTTCATAGATTATGTCGTCATAGGTTGCTGTGATTTTAATGTTGAATGCGGGCATTAAGAATGTCGCGCCTGCTGAATTTGCATCGCCTTCTGTGAAAGTGGGCGTAAACTCAACATCGCCGCTTGATGTGAATTTCCATTCAACAAATTTAAGATGTTCGCCTGCTCTTGCATCTGCTAAAATATCAACTTCATCGCCTGCGACAAATCTATTGCGACCGCCGCCAATCAAGCCGCGTTCGATTTCAGCATCGAATAATTCTTCGTCAGTGACTTCGATAATTGCTTCAAAGCCTTCTAAATCTTCGTTGCCGCCAACTAAGATTTCGGCTTCATAAGATTGACGGCCTGCGCCCGAGCTAAGTGTTGTGTTCGGCCAAAGAATAAATGATGCCGCGCCGTCAACAATGTCACCGCTTGATAAGGTGAGCCCACTGCTTGAGCCTGAAGAAGTCGCGCCTGAAGACGTCACAAAGAAAACATTATCAGCAGGGTCATCATTGTCAGAAATAGCCACGATGGTAAATTCGGTGTTAAAGTCACTTCTCGGTGATGGTACAATGTCAAACTTCACGCCGAGTCTGTCTTCTGCGTTATCAAAGTTGCGTAAACCGAAATCAAATTCCCCATCATTCATATGTTTTTCTTCTTGGAAGATTTCAAAAGAATAATTAGGTGCAATTGCAGCCGGCACACGATTTACACGTGAGATAAACGGTCTGAATTGAGTGAGTGTTGTGCTTGGGTCAAATTTTGCTTCATAAGTTCCTGCTTCTTCAGCGATAATTTCAAATAAATAGCCTTCACCGGTTTGGCCATCATTGGTGGTAGTTGCTAAAAAGTCGCCTGAACTTGTGACAAAGTCATTCGGACCTGTGACGACCATTCTACCCGGGGTAGTATATTGAGAGTCGTGTCCCCATTGTCCTGTGTAAATTTGAAGTTTGTCTCCTGCTTCTAACGAAACAGAGATTACAGACGTATTCACATTGTTGTTGCTTCTAAATCCGGCTGAGTTAACATAACCATCATCGAAAACAAAGGTTTTGTTGTTCCAACCTGCGGAATTCGCTCTGCCGCTCGAGGTATCGAAAACGAATCTGAAAGCATTGGCAGGTGTTTTAAATGTAAGACCCCCACCCATGTCAACTTCGCTATTCAGAGCCCATGCAGGAGAAGTGGCTTGGTAGTCCCACGTTGTCCCTGTTTGGTTTGTTTGTTGTTGCCATTCGTCCCAGAAACCTAAAGGAACATAATTGTGATATTTAGTAGTGTCTGCTTCTTGAACTGCGCCGAAGTCCCAAACGTTTATTTTGTCGTTGATGGGTTCACCCGGGTCAGGCCCACCGCCTTCCTCCGCCCAAACCCCATAAAGTGTAATGTCACCGCCATCAGGGGCGAACTCTGTTAAGTCTATTTGGGCGCCTAAGGCAATGTCTTGATCGTCGTCATAAGCAGGGTCGCCAGCAGAACCACTTGAGTTCCACGCGACTAACTCATGGTTAAGCATAAACAACCCTTCGCCGCTTGATGTAACAAAAGCGCCAGCAGAAGTGGCATCAAGGTCAGTTACGCTATGTTCAACGTCCCAATTAGTAGAAACACCACTTGAGTAGGTGACGTTCCAGGTGAGGGATGTTTCTTCTTTTTCTGTTACAACAATAGCAGCATAACTGAAACGTTGTCCTTGACCGATAGCGTAGTAACCCGCTTCGTCAAGCTCAAACGTTACTTTTCCGGAGAAATTATTTGCGGTCGCTTGTTCATATTTATAATTATTAACATTAAAAGTCCAATTGTTGTTGTCGTCAAGTGATTGATATGAAACGCCTATAGTATTTTCTGCAGCAGCAGAACGTAAATGATGAAAATATATGTCAAGGGTTGCAGGAAACTCCGTCTTAAAGAATATATGTCTTTCTGTAGTAGGATTTGTTCCTCCTGTCGCAATTTCCATTGAAGTTGTGGGTGTTGTGCCTAATTCCAAAGCGACAAGGTCCCGAACAGTATTGAAATTGTTTCGTGTAGAGCCAGCTCTAAGGGTTGTCGCCGTTACATCGGCATTTGATTGAATTTTGAAGAAATTGTTGGTTCCTACACTATTTGCGACTGTTATACTCGCCATCCTTGTTGCCATCGAACCGGTTGTGGTGTTAGCAGTTAGTCCAACGTTTGCAAACGGTTCTTCAGTCGACATGGCTATAAAGGTGTATGTTTCGGGGGTTTTCGGTCCTTTTTCCTCCTCCAACGTTGTCAAGTTAACGTCAATTAGAACATTCTCAAAGCGTCCGTCCGTTCCGTCGGTGATGGTAATAGCGAGGTCGTAGTCTTCATCATCGGCTAAGTCGCTTTTTGGTCTAATGATGAGGACAGCTGTTTCGCCGTCTCCGAGTTTAGCTTCGCCTGAGAAATCTAACTTAACAGTCGCGTTATTGGGGTCAGCGGAGTCAAGAACAAAGCCGTTAGTGCCGCCAGTTTGGGATAAGTCAAAGTTAAAGTCGGAAATGCTGTCTACTGAAATTCTGAGGTGTTCAAAGTCAGCATCGCCTGAAGACGTGTTTTTGATTTCTATTTGTATGAAAACATCGTCTTCTAAGTCTTCAACTTTAACTTCGCCCAAGTCGAGGTCGAATTTAAAGCCGTTTGTCGCATCGCCACTGCTTGTGACCCCGGCACCTGTGCTTGTCGAGCCCCCACCGACTGTGAGTTCGATTTCGGGACTTGGTGTGGTGTCGCCATCGTCAATAAGTACGACTGTCGCGCCGGGGTCTAAATCTTCAAGAATCCCTGATGCGCTTGATGTAAAGGGGTTAAACGAAAAAATTGATAAGCCAACCGCTAAAGCGGTGATTGTTGCTATGAGCCTTTTTCTTAAGCTCTGTTTCATAGTTTTTACCTCCTATAAAGTAAAATATTTTGTTGTTTTTAAGTCGATTTTGTGCTCGGCTTGGTTTTTCTTGTGTAAGTCTTGTGTAGGTCTTGTGTAACTTTCTATTGTCGGTTTTTGGTTTTTAGCCAAAGAACACCTCCTTTAAATTAGATGAGCTTTATTGTCTTTTGTCGCGTTTTTTTGTCTTTATATTTAAAAGCGTTTTGGGCTTTTAAAAAGCGATATGTAACCTGCCAACATTCATATGCTCAGTGTTGGCTCGATTTTTTTGTGGCTTTTTCAAAAAAAGCTATTGACTTTTTTCGCTGAGTGTATTATAATAGTCATAGAGCATACGTCTTTGACGGTCAGCCGCTCGATTGTTCTTTAAAAAAACAACCACTCGGTCTTAAGGGCGGTTGTTTTTTATGTAGTCTATTATTTCAAAAACCAATTTTACTATGGTTAAGATTAAAACAATATCTTTCATTTCAAACATGCTCACTCACCTCCTCCCACAAGAGATTCTTGCAAAAGGGAAACGAGCGGCTGACCGCCACGGTACCGTTGTACAAAAGTACCAAACGTAGCATCTCAAGCAGGCTTTCCGGTCGCTTGAGCTTTTTTTGTTTTCTTTTTTCAAAGTGCAGTTTTTGCCTCATCGAGCCAACACTCAACATATGATGATAGTTGACAGTTGAGAGTTGACAATTGACAGTTGTGGTGTCGCGTTCGCGACGTTTTTTATATATTGTAGGGGACGGGCTTGCCCGTACCGATTGGGGTTGTTAGTCATAATCTAAAAGTTTTTCTAAGTCACGAGAGCCGTGAAATATGAAACGAACATACATTACATTAGCGACTACCTTATAGAAAACAATGTATTTTTGAACAATAATGTGTCGATATGGGTCATTGGGCGGTGAAGCCCTATGTATAGGATAGCCCAACGGATTAGACAATCGCTCACGAATTGCACTGTGTACGCGCACCGCAAGCCTTTCAGCCGCCACCGGGTTTCCGTATGTCTCCCGAATATAGCGCATGGCATTTGATAATAACCGCTCAAACGCAGGGTCAATGATTAAGCGATATTTAACGTCCATACTTTTTTTGCCACCAATCATATTTGCCGAAAACATCTTCTTCTGATAGTCCGACATACCTGCCATCGGCTAATTCTCTATTGAACCTTTCGCTGTCCGCTTTCAACACTCGTGCAAGTGCCTTGTCATATTCAGAAAGAACTCGCGAGCCGACAAAATGTCGAGCAACAGAATCGCCTTCGCTTAAAACGCGCTCTTCTCTCATGTTAACACCCCACGTTCAATCATTATTTCTCAACCGTCATAACCATTTCATTAACATAGGCAACATCTTCAACTTCCATGGCCGCCTTGGTTCGGGCAATAGTCTGTTCAAGCTGAAACAGTGAAACCCCTGCCCTATCGGCTTCCCTCTTGATAATCAACAAATCAAACAAAGAATTTTTTTGATTAACTCTAATTTCGTTATTAGCCGACATAAAATCACCTTCCGATATTCCGCTACGCTTCTATATCCGTCTTAGCCTTTGATATGCACTTCTCGATTTTTTTGATGAGTTCTTTGTCGGCGTTCGTTTTTATTGCAATTTCGAGCAGACCTTCAAATTCTTCAAGCTCTAATTTGCGAAAGGCGATAAATTGCCTGTCTGTCATGCCCACTATCGTTTCCCCCTTATACTATTATAATACTATGCCATGTCACAAAAATACAACGCCATTAATGCCCACTACTTTATAATAGCACATTTTTCATAATTTGTAAAGTAAATTATGCTAAATAATTTTAAACAAATTTTGTCATAAAAATTGGGGATTTTTGTAAGAAGTTCTAAATTTTACCCCAAAACGCGACTAACCAAAGACATATTCGCCTTCCAATCCGCTCGATGGGGGAAACGCACCGACTATATTGTGGTTCACACGATTTTCAGCCATAAAAACAGCACCGCCATCTAATCGCTGTTCGCTGAAATATGTTTTTACCACTCGATAGTTTTCATCGACCTGCCCATAGAACCAACCTTTTTTATCGGCATCTCTCGCGGCAACACGCAAGCGTTCGTATAATGTTCGACATACATCGGTTAGTGGAACAGGTGGTTTTTTAGGATAGACCAACCCCACAAAATCGGGAGAGTAGCTTATTTCATAGCCCTGCATACTCCACGCACCGCCGGGGAAGGTGACCACCTCTACCTCTATATAGTAGTTCCTGTCGAAGCCGCCCAATGGTGAGGGTGGGGGAAGCGTGCCTGACAGGTTTGAGTCTAATTCTAATTTATATTGTGTCATGACTCTTTGCAGTCCAAAATAAAACGAACGCGCTTTCGCATTCGCCTCAAGAGCGACATCGTTGTTGCTTGACAATGGAACAATCATCAGCGACATAGCCGCGATAATAGCCAAAACAACCAACAATTCAATAAGAGTAAAGCCTTTTCGGTTTCTCACAGGGAACCTCCGAAAGATATGGGTTTGCCAACCGGTGCCGCAAGTAGTAATACTCAAACACGGCGCAATTACAATAGGGTGGGTGGGCGGGAATTGCCCGCCGGGGTACCCGGATGCCGCTGATCGGACTTGAACCGATACGAGTTATACACTCGAGGGATTTTAAGTCCCTTGCGTCTGCCTATTCCGCCACAGCGGCTCTTTGTATATGAGCTGTTACAATACATTATACACATTTTCATTCGTGTTGTCAATAGTTATTGTAAAATTTTTATAAGGACTAAAAAAGAGGTGAATTGCAAAAGTAAATTCCAGAGTAGAAACCGCGTAACGGAAGTTAGTTTTGCAGTAAAATCCGGTTATAGGGTTGCAATAATTAATTCCATAGTTCATAATGAAAAAGTATCGCAGGGCAAA
>WRLV01000057.1 GCA_009777445.1 Oscillospiraceae bacterium
AAGAGGGTAGACAAGAGGGCAGACAAGAGGGTATGCAAGACCTATTAAGTTTATTAAGAGAAAGAGGTATGTCCGAGGCGGAAATTAATGAATTGAGGAAATCGCTATGGCTACCGAAATCTTAAATACAATCAGCAAAGACGAACACGCAATCGCAAAATACAGAGCAAGGCGCAAATGGGAAGCCGACCTAACTACAAACCTTTCTGTTAGTCGGAGATTGGGGAAAGAGGAGGGGATTATAATAGGTAGACAAGAAGGAATAAAAGAAGGAATCCAAAGGATATTAGAAAAACTTGGGAGAGGCGATATGTCGGATGAAGAAATTAAGGAATTGTTGAGATAGGAATTATTAGGGTGGCTTGAATATGCCTATTTCAACGGAGAACCTCCACCGCCCGACACATAAGTGCCGGGCGGTGTATAATTTTCGGCGTTCATTAGGGACGGGCAAGCCCGTCCCCTACATAACTGTCAACTCTCAACTATCCACTGTCAACTGTTCAATATACCCAATCATCCCACTCGTGTTTGCGGCGAAGATGTTGTTGGCGAAGAGCACGTCAGTTATCCCATTTTCTTTTAGATAAGCAGGTGCGTTGTAAGGGAAATAGCGTATGTCAATCACGAATATTTCTTCAAAAGAGCCTACCATAAACGGCACGAGTGCATTGCCGTAGCTGTCTTTGAATATAGCTAACTTGCGCCCGTTGCCCACGTCTGTGACGATGTGGGTTATTTTTGCGTCGCCGCCCATAAAAATGCTGTAGGACATGCTTGTGGGTTGGCTGACAAAGAGAGAGGAGGGAATTGGCACTTCCGGGTTATCGTAGTTGTAATAAGTCGTGGTGTAACTGTTAGGCGGTTTGAAATATACGAAGTCTTCGGGGTTGTTCTTGATTTTTATGTCACCTGAATAACCATACATCGTCCCTACATAATCGGGAACGACAACCCTCTCATAATCAGAAAGAGGGGTAAAGCTAACACCTGCCGTGTTTGCAAATTCTTCGGTGGCATAGTACGCGCCGAGTGGTGCCCAATGGTGGTCGGTTCTAAGGTAAATGTCTTCATTCACCCGCGCCGAAAGAGCGGAATAGGCATTTACGGGAATAACGCCGGGGTTTAAATTTGAGTGAATATGATTAATATTCGCTCTTTGGTCGCCGCTCAGGTGCCTATAATTTCCCGGACAATAAAATTCAACGGCTGTCGGAATAACCATAGTGTAAATATTGACACTATTATCTAAAAGCTGTCTGTAAACGTTAACCGCCGCGGCATAACGCTCACCCATCGCGAAACTTCCGCCATAGAGCATAAGACCGCGATTTTGGTACACGAGAATCCCGTTGTTGGCAATATCAACCACTCCATCAGCCGGCGAGTCGCCGGTAACAGATTCCTCAATCACCCCGTCCCAGCCCTCCGGCGAGTCGCCGGTGACAGCCGACGAGTCGTCGGTGACAAATTCCGGCGGTTCGCCGGTGACAGTTTCGATAACGGCAGTTTCTGTATTTTCAACTTCGGGTTCTACTTCAATCGGTGGGTTTTCGTCACTTGTTTCAGGTTCTAATTCAATGGCAGGAATGTCATCAGCTTTGTCAGAGAACTCGACATTATGCAGAGTAACACCGTCGATACTCACGCCTGACATTCCATTAATAAATGAAGCTATGGCAGTCAGCCTGTCCCGCTCAGGAACGGTATCAGAAAAATAGATGTTAATTTGCCGCGTGAACTCACCCGACAAAAGCAATTCCCACGAGAACACGGGGAGCTTTTCTAATTCTCTTTGCTCGGTAAGAGAAACTTCAGTGCGCGGCATAAAAAGCAAGGCAAAACTAATCGCCGAAATGACTAATATAAACGCCGCAACATTAATTATTTGGGGTAATTTGTTTTTCAAAATTTTAGGCTCCTTTCCAAAGGCACAAGATAAACCGGCGCGTGAGCTATTATAAATAAAACATACTTTCTCTCGGTCTTAAAATCTGTAATATAAAAATGGATTGTGTGTGTCGCCCACTAACATTATAACGCATAAAAATACGATTGCCACGTTGACGACAGGAACAATGTATTGCAATGCTCTCATGCGTTCTATTGCCCTTTCTATATACCTATAAATCGGCATACAGAATAAAAGCGCGATTATTATAACTGCGATTTTGTCATAAAGCAGATTGGTGGTGACAATGTCTGTCAGCGGCATTGAGTTTAAAGCGAGAAGGCTTTTTATAAATCCCCACATTCTCTCAAAGTCGGTGTAATAGAACAACGCCCAACCGAATACCACAAAAAATAAAGTGAACGGGATTTTTATAAGAGCAGGGACTTTTTCGGTGACTTTAAGCAAGAACGCCTTTTCGATTATAATAAGCACGCCGAAATATACTCCCCACAGCGCGAAGTTCCAGCTTGCGCCGTGCCACAGACCCGTTAAAAACCAAGTGATGAGCAGGTTTCTGAAAACCATTCGCCTGCCGCCGCCTAAAGGAATATAAACATAATCGCGGAAGAAGCCTCCCAACGTCATATGCCATCTTCTCCAAAACTCGCTGATTGATTGCGAGATATACGGGTAATTAAAGTTTTCAGGGAAACTAAACCCGAAAATCCTGCCTAATCCTATTGCCATGTCCGAATAGCCCGAAAAGTCGTAGTAGATTTGCAAAGCAAAGAGAAAAACGCCGAGCCACGCCCCCGACACAGACATGACGACATTTCCGTCTAACACGGTTCGAGCCGCCGCGCCGAGTTGGTTTGCCAACAAAACTTTTTTCGCTAAGCCTATGGTGAAACGGGTTATTCCGTAGCTGATGTTAGTGACGTTTGTGGGGCGAGTGCCGCTGATTTGTTGCTCTACTAAATTATATCGCACAATCGGCCCTGCTATGAGTTGAGGGAATAAAGAAATATACATAAGGAATTTCAAGCTGCTCTTTTGTGCTTTAGTGTTCCCTTTATAGACTTCAACCATATAGGCGATGATTTGAAAGGTGTAGAAACTTATTCCAATCGGCAATGAAGGCTTAAACGGAAGATGTAACAGCCCACCGTATTTAAAGACCGCAAGTGTCGCTAAGGTGAGAGAAATAGCAACGATTGCTATTAATTTGCCCTTTTTAGTCCCTTTGTGTTTTTCGACTAAAATAGCTAATAAACGGTTAACCTCTGACGTTCCAACCATCAAAAAAACCATAACCGGCTCACCCCAGGCATAAAACACCATAGAAAACGCCACCAAAACAATGTTTCGGTAGGTGGTGTTTTTAAACGCGAAATAACAAAGTAAAACAGCAGGCAAAAAAACAAAGATAAACAAAAGGTCAGCAAATATCATTTCTTTAGACATGTCCTTTCTGCACAAATGCGCTTCATAACATAAATTGTACCATTTATTGTCACTAATGTCAACTTATAAATATTTTTTTGGTAATATTGACGGATAAACGATGATGTGTTGACAGTTGTTAGAAAATATGTTATATTTAAATAAGAAATATTTGAAAAATTTGAAAAAATAAGAGGTGAAGATTTTGGTTACAGCAGCAAGAGCGATGGTTAACTGCCTTGAGGCCGAGGGAATAAAAACCGTGTTCGGATATCCCGGCGCGGCAATTTGCCCGTTTTATGATGAGTTGTATAACTCCGAAATAGAGCATATCTTAATCCGACAAGAAAGCAACGGAGGACACGCGGCAAGCGGTTATGCCAGAGTTAGTGGCAAACCCGCCGTTTGCATTGCCACTTCAGGGCCGGGGGCGACTAACCTCATCACCGCCATAGCCACCGCCTATATGGACAGTATTCCGATTGTCTGCATAACAGGGCAGGTAAGCACAGACTTAATCGGCAGAGATGTCTTTCAAGAAGCGGACATCACAGGGGCGGCAGAGCCGTTTGTCAAGCACAGCTTTTTGGTTAAAGATGCCAATGAAATTTGCACGGTGTTCAAAAAAGCGTTTTATATAGCAGGGACAGGCAGACCGGGCCCTGTTTTAATTGACGTGCCGTTTGACGTTCAACTTCAAAAGGGCGTTTTTGAAGAGCCGCGCAACATCGAAATAAGAAGCTATAAGCCCACAAAAAGCGGAAACAAGTTGCAAATTAAACGTGTGGCTCAAGCAATTGCCGCAGCTGAAAAACCCGTGATTTGCGCCGGTGGGGGTGTGTTTGCTTCTAAAGCGGTTCCACAGCTTAGGGCTTTTTGTGAGGAATGTCGAATACCTGTCGTGAGCACTATGATGGGAATAAGCACCATGCCTTCAGACCACGAGCTTTTCTTCGGCATGGTTGGAATGCACGGTTTCGAGTCTGCCAACACCGCTATTTCAGAGTGCGACCTTCTTATATTGTTGGGGGCAAGGGTGGGAGACCGCGCTGTCAGTGTCCACGGCAGTTTTGGTAGCGGTTTTTGTTTGAAAGACACAAAAATAGTCCACATTGACATTGACCCTGCCGAAATAGGCAAGAACCTCGCCGCTACCATTCCCGTTGTGGGGGATTTAAACTATGTGTTAGAACAAATTTTGCAGGTTGTTCAGAAAAAATCTGCTTTCGACGACTCGCCGGAGGAGTGGTTAGAGTATTTAAAACAAGTGCGCGCTGACGAATACCAAAAGAGAAACACCCCCGAACTTCTTTCTTCTAAAAAGGGCTTCGTTAATCCCAAGGCGTTTTTATATCGCTTAAACCAATTTCTCCCAGCAGGTTCTACAGTTGTTGCCGATGTAGGGCAAAATCAAATCTGGACGGCTAACCACGTAAAATTCGGCGATGGCGTTCGATTTATGACCAGTGGCGGCATGGGGACTATGGGCTATTCTGTTCCGGCGGCGATTGGGGCGAAAAAGGCTGCACCCGAAGGCGAAGCTGTTGCAATCTGCGGTGACGGAAGTTTTCAGATGCAATTTATGGAACTCGCCACGGCAATCCAACACAAAATAAATATAAAAATAATTATAATGGAAAACCGCCGATTGGGCATGGTGAGAGAATTGCAGACCAATCGTTACAGCGACCGCCAAATAGCGGTCTCGTTAGAGCCGACCCCCGATTTCATTAAAATCGCACAGGCTTATGGCATAAACGGCGAAGTGGTTGACGACATTGAAAACGCAAACGCCGCGATTGAAAGAATGTTCAAATCCACTCAACCTTATATCTTAAGGGTATTGGTTGACGAGGGTGAGAGAACAATAATTTAAGAAGAAAGGCATGGTCCAAAGACATGAAAATAAATCCTCATAAATATGGGAAAACATACTTTCAAAGCGCATTTGTGCAGAAGGGAGGGTCTAAAAAGACATGAAGCATACTATTTCTGTTTTGGTTGAAAACAACGCGGGCGTTCTTTCGCGCGTGTCGGGGTTGTTTGCACGGCGCGGTTATAATATTCACAGTTTGGCTGTGGGGGTGACTGAAGACGAAAACATATCGCGCATAACTATTGTCGCCGAGGGTGACGACTATATTCTTGAGCAGATTGAAAAACAGCTTAATAAGTTAATAGATGTTATTAAAGTGCGCTCTCTTAGCGCGGACGAGTTATTGGCGCGTGAGCTTGTGCTTGCTAAAATCAATTGCACTCCGGCGCAAAGGGGTGAGGTTATAGCTATTGCCGAAATTACAAAGGCTAAAATTTCAGACGTTTGCTCCGGCGCGATGACCCTCGAACTCTCGGGCAACATCAACACAATAAACACCTTTGTCGAGCTAATCAAACCATTCGGAATAAAAGAAATGGCAAGAACAGGCACGCTTGCTATGCAAAAAGGAGAGACGGCGACGGTTGAGGGTTGACAGTTGACAATTTGGGGGTGAGGAAATGCTATTTAAAGAAAGTGAAACGGTTGAATTGAAATTGATTGTTGTTGATGACATCAAAAAAGAAGTCACCGCCTTTGCTAACGGGTCGGGCGGCAAGCTGTATGTCGGTGTTGCAGATAACGGTGATGTTGTCGGATTGAGTGATGCTCAAGCCGATATAATCAGCGTAAATAATATGATTCGTGACGGAATAAAACCTGACATTACCTTGTTTGCTAAAAGCCGAATAGAGGAAATCAATGATAAAAGCGTTATAATTATCGAAGTTCAAAGTGGAACAGCGCGCCCGTATTATTTAACAGGAAAAGGAATAAGACCCGAAGGCGTATATGTTCGGCATGGTTCGTCATCTGTTCCGGCGACCGACACCGCTATCAGGAAAATGATTCGACAAACTGACGGCGAAAGTTATGAGAAGTTGCGCTCAACTGAGCAAGAACTAATGTTTGAGTTTGCGAAAGCTGAGTTTTCTAAGCGCGACATTCAATTTGAAACAGCTCAAATGACAACGTTGGGAATAATCAATTCTGACAACATTTACAGCAATCTTGGGCTTTTGTTGTCAGACCAATGCGCTCACACAATTAAAACAGCGGTTTTTCAAGACACAACACAACAGATTTTTAAAGACCGCCGCGAACACAGCGGTTCGCTGTTTAAACAAATAAATGACGTTTATGATTTTCTTGATTTTCATAACCAAACAGCCGCAAGTTTCAATAAACTTCTTCGCGTAGACAAGAGAGATTACCCTGAAACAGCATTGCGTGAAGCATTGTTGAACGCGGTTGTTCATCGAGAATATTCTGTAAGCGCGAGTATCCTCATAAAGATTTTTTCAGACCGAATTGAGTTTATTTCACCGGGCAGTTTAACCGGCGGGCTTGAAGTTGAAGATATAATGAGTGGTTATTCCGCTTGTCGAAACACTGCTCTTGCATCGGTATTTTATCGTTTACAGCTTATCGAGGCTTATGGCACCGGAATTTTAAAAATATTTGAGACATATAAAACAGAATCAATTAAGCCTAAAATCGAGGTGACTCCAAATGTGTTTAAAATTACACTGCCTAACACTAACATCATCTAACGTGCAACTGTAATTTTTACCTTGACAAAAACATATGCTTTAGGGTATAATGACAGTTGACAATGTACAATTGACAGTTGACAGTCGTGGTGTCGCCTTACGGCGACTTATTAGAATTTTAAATCCGTCCGCGTCAGCGGACACAATAACTGTCAATTGTCAATTGTCAACTGTCAACTGTTCGTCAATTGTCAACTGACAAGTGGGGTTGATTTTTTGTATACTGAAATTGATGGGATTAATGTTAATTATATTGATGTCGGTGACGGTGATGTGGTTCTTTTGCTTCACGGTTGGGGTTGTGATGGCAGTGTTTATCGTGGAATTGTTGACTGTCTTTCACCGTTTTTTCGTGTTGTCGTTCCCGATTTGCCGGGGTTTGGTGAGAGCGATGAGCCGCGTGAGCCGTTCGGCGTTTTTGAATATGCCGATTTTGTGCTCAAATTCGCAACCAAGCTTAACATAGAGCGATGTATCTTATTTGGGCACAGCTTAGGCGGCAGAATCATAATAAAAATGTTCGCGCAATTTGACTTTAACCTACACATTCCCAAAATAATTTTAGCAGGGAGTGCCGGGGTAAAACCTAAGGCTACCCTCAAAGGTAAGTTGCGCGCACGACTTTTTAAAATCGCAAGGGCGGCTGTTTTGTTGCCCCCTGTTAAAGCCGTGGTTCCTAATGCGCTTGAGCGTTTGAGTAATAAATTCGGCTCGGCAGATTATAAGGCGGCTTCGCCTGTTATGCGGCAGAGCCTTGTGAAGATTGTCAATGAAGATTTAACGCCGCAAATGTCGGCGGTTAAGCCATCGACACTGCTCATATGGGGTGAAGATGACGACTCAACCCCATTGAGTGACGGGCAACTTATGGAAAAATTGTTCCCCAACGCGGGGTTGGCACTCATAAAAAACGCGGGTCATTATTCATTCTTAGAACAACCCGCAACTTTCTACAGAATTTTAAGCTCGTTTTTGGGGATATAGGGGGAATTAATGGATTTTTTTACTTTATTAGGAGTGTCCTTAGGAGGGTTAACTCTTTATCTTCTTTTTAATAATATTATAACCGTTGCATTGGGAATTGTAACATTATTCAACTTTATTCACTATGCTCACATTTTTCAACTTAATAGTTATAGCACAACTGCCCAACTCAAATGGTATGGCAAAAATATAACTAATCTGCTTTTCAGACAGTGTTTCTTTTTGCTTTTTCTCGTTATTGTGTATTTTTATACGTTTTATTTCGCTCAACCAGTTTATATTAGTGCGCTTTATTATGCTATTTTATCAGTTTTGCCGTTAACTATCGCATCGTTGTTTGTTTCGTTTCCGCGAAAAGCGAAAAAGAGGTTTGTTTTTACCCCACGAGTTATTAGGATGCTTGCTTCGTCAGCTATAATAATTGCGGCTTTGTTTTATTATATTTGGTCTATTTATTATTATTATAATGGCTTTATGTTGTTTGTTGCTATATTTATTTTCTACTCATTCAACCCTTTCATAATAATCATCGCGAATTTTGTAAATAAGCCTATTGAGTGGCTTGTTAGGAGGTATTATATTAATGATGCTAAGAAAATTCTTGAAAGCCATAAAAATCTTGTTGTCATTGCTATTACGGGCAGTTACGGAAAGACGTCGGTTAAGTATTATCTAAGCGAATTATTGTCGGCGAAATATAATACATTAATGACCCCCGAAAGCTATAACACGCCGATGGGAGTCGTGAAAACGATTAGAACCCAACTGTCGGGCGCGCATGAAATTTTCGTCTGCGAAATGGGGGCTAACAGGCTTCACGACATTAAAGAGCTTTGCGAGATTGTTCAGCCCACCCACTCAATTCTCACCGCAATAGGTGAGCAACATTTAGAAACCTTCAAAAGCTTAGACAACATAATAACAACAAAGTTTGAAATTGCCGATGCCATAGTCAACACCGGAGGAACGCTCTTTTTAAACTATGACAATGAGCATATAAGAAATAAGCAAATCGCCAACAAAAATGTTATAACTTATGGTTTAGAGAATAGCAAGAGTGATTATTATGCGAGTGATATAAAAGTCAGCGTTAAAGGAACAAGTTTCAACCTTCACGCAAAGGGAGAGGTTCAGCGTTTTGAAACCGCCTTAATCGGCGAACATAATGTCCAAAACATTGTGGGGGGAATGTCTGCGGCGCATTTTATGGGGGTTAGCTTAAACGAGTTGTATCTTCCCGTAAAGCGGCTAAAAAGCGTTCCACACCGCATGGAATTAATTGACGGCGGCGAACGTGTTATTATAGACGATTCGTTTAACTCTAATCCCAACGGGGCAAAAGCGGCGTTAGGCGTTTTAAAAATGCTTGAGGGAACACGATTTTTAGTAACGCCGGGCATGGTAGAATTAGGCTCACGCGAAAAGCAGTTGAACAAAGAATTAGGTGAAAACGCCGCCGAATGTTGTGATTATGCAGTTTTAGTCGGCGAAAAACAAGCCCCACCTATAATCGAGGGGTTGAAAGAAAAAGGCTTCCCGCAGGACAAAATTCACATAGCCAAATCGCTCAAAGAAGCAATGGCACACATTGAACAAATACCGACAACAGGCAAAAAAATCATACTGCTTGAAAATGATTTGCCGGATAACTACTGACGAACAATTGACAATGTACAATTGACAATTGACAATTTGAAATTATGTAATAAACGAGGTGAATGTTTTGGAAACTGCTAAATTATTTAAGCATGGCGGAAGTCAGGCTGTTAGGCTTCCTAAATCGTGCTATTTTGATTGTGGCGAAGTTGCTGTCAAAAAAGTCGGCGCGATTGTCATCCTTTACTCAAAAGATGATGCGTGGGAAAATTTCTTGGCTTGTGAGCCTGCAAGCGATGATTTCGGTGATGCTGTTTTTGAATCACGGCGTGAAGTAAAACAATCACCGCGGGAGGAAATGTTTTGAAATATTTGCTTGATACCAATATCTGTATTTTCGCTATAAAAGAGAACCCGAAAATCCTTGAAGCTCTCTCGCTCAAAAAGAGTGAGGGGTTGGCTATTTCAGCTATTACACTTGCAGAACTTCAATATGGCGTGTATAACAGCGCGGCAATTGAGAAAAACATGGCAAAACTTCTTGCGTTTCTTCCGATTGTCAAAGTGCTTGATTTTGATGACATTGCCGCCGTTGAATACGGCAAAATTTGCACCGCATTGCGCAAACGCGGCACGCCAATCGGCAGCATGGATACGCTCATTGCGGCTCACGCGAAGTCGGCGGGGCTTGTTTGTGTTACAAACAATGTTCGTGAGTTTGAACGCGTGAGTGGACTTGTTATCGAGGATTGGAAAAACAATGGAGTGGGACTGAGGGCTTAAAAGCAAAACCTCGTAAATATGGGAAAACATACTTTCAAAACGCATTTGTGCAGAAGGGCATGGTCTTAAAATATGAAAATTAAGTTGGGTGTTTTTTTTGGTGGGCGAAGTGTTGAGCATGAGGTTTCGGTTATTACCGCGCTTCAGGCTGTCGCGGCGTTAGACAAAGCTAAATATGAAGTGGTTCCGGTCTACATTTCCAAAGACGACAAAATGTATGTCGGCGATGGGCTTAGCGACATAGAAAAATATAAAGACATTCCTAAACTTCTTAAAACTTGCGTTAGGGTTGTTTTGCTGAATGAAAACGGAAAAGCTAACCTCGTTCGTGTTCCTTCAAAAATGTTTTCGAAGAATGTCATGGGCGAAATTGAGGTGGCAATGCTTTTGGGACACGGCACTAACGTTGAAGATGGCGCGCTTCAAGGCACGTTTGAGACATTGGGAATCGCTTATACAGGGTGTGGCGTGTTAAGCGCGGCTTGCGGCATGGATAAATATGTCATGAAAATCCTGTTGAAAGAAGCCGGAATTCCCGTGCTTGATGCACTCAAAGTTTCGGCGGTTGATTATATCGCTGACAGAGAAAAGACGTTCGCCGAAATTTTTGAGCGTTTTATGGATAAATCGCCGGTTATAGTTAAACCGGTTAATTTGGGTTCGAGTATTGGGGTTAAGTTTGCCACGTGTCGCGATTCTCTTGTTGATGCTCTTGAACATGCGTTTTTGTTCGCCGAAGAAGTTTTGGTTGAGCGCGCGATTACCAATTTGAGGGAGATTAATGTTTCGGTATTGGGTGATGCTCAACGGGCTGTAGCAAGCGTTTGTGAAGAGCCGCTCAGCAACAAACAAATTCTTGACTTTGAAGAAAAATATCTAAGACAGGGTAAGAAAAGCGGTGGAATGGCAACGCTTAGCCGAAAAATACCGGCTGACATTCCAAAAAACTTGAGCGAACAAATCAAAGAGTTTGGGATTTCAGCGTTTAAGGCATTAGGTTGCAGTGGCGTAGCAAGGGTTGACTTTATGCTTGACGTTGATAATGACAACTCGCTTTATCTGACTGAAATCAACACATTACCCGGAAGCCTGTCATTTTATCTTTGGGAGCCAACGGGCTTAAAATATCCCGCTTTGCTTGATGAGTTGGTGGCTTTGGCGTTAAAGAGAAAGAGAAACCGCCAGAGCGTAAATTACAGTTTCACGTCTAATATTTTGTCAAATTATAATGCTTCAGCGCGAAAAGGAGGTTTGAAAAAGTGAGAAATAAAGAGTACATTATAAATTTTAAGTTCGGCAATTGGAGAAACCAGATTTGGTTTAACGGCGTTGATGACAGCGCGTTTGAAAATGCGCGCAATACGCTTGATAACGCGGTGGTTGACTGCAAAAATTCGAGTGATTTCTTTTTGGCGGCAGTAAAGCATTTTGAAAGCCACGGCTTTGAACGCGTAAAGCGATGAGAGAAATTGCAATCGGCAAAAACGATGCCGGTCAAAGATTAGACCGATTTTTAAGTAAATCGTTTTTGAAATTCAGTCAAGGCTATGTCAGAAAAGCAATCCGCAAAAACCAAATTAAAGTAAACGGAAAGAAACAACCTGCCGACTATAAATTAGCCTTTGGCGACAGCCTGAAAATTTATCTCAACGATGATGAGTTTAGTGCCGCACCACGCCGTGAAATTTTCGACTTAGAAAAACCCGACATTGTCTATCAAGATGAAAACATATTGCTTTTGGACAAGCCTGCCGGGTTATTATGTCACGATGATGACAGCGGACAGGCTGATACTCTAATCAATCGCGTTATTTTTTACCTCAAAGAACAGGGTGAGTATAACCCCGACAATGAGTTAAGCTTTTGCCCGGCTCTTTGCAACAGAATCGACCGCAACACAAGCGGATTGGTTATTGCCGCCAAAAACGCCGAAGCGCTGAGAATAATTTCAGAAAAAATCAGGCAAAGGCAGGTTAAAAAGTATTATCTTTGCATTGCCGTTGGAAATGTGATTCCCAAGCAGGCAACTCTTTGTGCATTTCTTGAGCGAATTGAAAACAAAAGTGAAGTAAGAGTCACGGCGACAAAAACACCGAACTCGAAAACAATAAAGACCGCCTATAAGGTTTTAGCCGAGCTGTCAGAGCTGTCACTGTTAGAAGTGGAACTGCTCACCGGGCGCACACACCAAATCCGCGCACACTTAGCGTTTGCGGGTTATCCGCTGTTGGGTGACGGGAAATACGGCATTAACAAAATCAACAAAAAATACGGGCTTAAACATCAAGCCCTACGCAGTTATAAAATTGTCTTCGACTTTAAAACCGATGCCGGGATTTTGAATTATCTTAATGGGAGAGAGTTTGATGTCAGTTGACAGTGGACAGTTGAGAGTTGACAGTTATGTAGGGGACGGGCTTGCTCGTCCCGCAAGAACAGAATTCGGATTGACAAACATTTCGGGACGGTCGAAAACATCGGGACGGGCAAGCCCGTCCCCT
>WRLV01000058.1 GCA_009777445.1 Oscillospiraceae bacterium
CATAGACATAATAGACATATCAGAATTAAACGACAACGAAGAAGAGCAGTGAGTTTAAAATAGAGCGGCGGTTTTTCGCCGCCGTTCTGTTTTGTTTTAGAAAGACATTCCACAAAAAAACCACCGCCCAACAAAAACCGTCAGGCGGTGTAACTGTTATAAATTCAAATCCGTCGCCGCAAGGCGACACACCACAACTGTCAACTCTCAATTGTCAACTGTCAACTGTCCATCACTTCCTCTTCAACGACAACGTTAAAGCCACTGCTGAAACTAAGACTATTGTTATAGTGACTGCGTGGTTTATTCCTGTTGGGGCTGTGCCGACTTTGTCTATTACTACCCTGTCTTCGGGTACGCGCACGGGTGGTCTTGTGGTAATGGCACCCGATGGGGCTGAAGGGGCAGGGGCTAATGTTGTTGGCGCGCTGACTGTTCCGGTGACTTCTCTTGCAGATTCAACAGCTTCGTTTATGTCGTTTTGGCTCATGGTGAGGTCGATTGCCACGTCTTCTAACAAGCTGTAGCTTGCTTCGTCAAGCTGTGCAAAATGTTTATAGAGCGTGTCGCGGTTGGTTGAGCTGAATATAGTTGAATCGATTCCTAAGTCAGCACCGCCTTCATAGAGAGAGAACGAAATTCTGACAACGTCACCGTTTTGCGGCGCGTAGTTTGAAAGCGGAGTTGATGCCTTTCTGTTGTTGAGCAGGAAAGTCCAACTACTTCCTTGAACAAAATCATTATTGGCTATCCAACCTTCTGTTTCAACCTCGTCGCTAATTTCAATTTCCCGGTCTTCGAGGTACATCGCTATGTCGCTCTCTACCATGCAAAAGTCGGTGTCTTCCATGGCGATACTGGTTATTTCGCCGCCGTTAATTCCGTTACCCTTGTTGATTTTGTCGCCGCCTAATACCCTTTCTATAACCGATGCGCCGGTGTCGCCCGTGTTAATGACGACTTCGGTGGGATAGGTGATAAATCCACCGCCCACGGTAAATGCCTCAACTGCCACGACTATGGTGGAAGCCGCGCCGACAGAAATGCTCGTCAGCCCTGTGACGAAACTTGTCGACAAACTTATAATTACAGCTAATGCACAAAGTATTCTTGATTTTATTGCCATTTTTACATTCCTCCGATTGTGTATTCCTTATTTATTATACGCTATTCTGAATTCGGCTGTGGGGTTTACTGCGTTCGCGCCGTCATAGAAGTTCTTTTCTAAGCGATAAAGCCCTTCCGGCAGTTCAGAGAAGGTAGAATGCAGGTTGATTTCGCCGTCATCGCGACTGCCCGCGCCCACAGAATCGCCTAATCTGTTCCATGAGGCATCATCGGGAAGCTCAATCTCTCTCCATTGCCCGTTGTCGTTGTGATAGAGAGCTATGTTGTCACCGTGCCGCAAATCGCGGTCGCTTATGTTGGTGACTGTGTAGACAATGCTTTCGACGTCATCTGAAATATCGGGAACCTCTAATATAACGTCCTCCGGGTTAATCGGCGGTTGTTCGTCAGCTATAACCCACTCGTCATTGTCGCTTATAAGCCGCCTGTGTTCGCGCTCTCCTTCGTGAGCCCTTTCAAATTCTTCGGGAATGTGTTCGGCGAAATCATCAAACTCTTGTTGTTCGCGACAACTGCTGAAACAAAACGCCGCTGCCATTCCGAATGCTGCTGCCATGATATAAACACTGCTTTTCATATTGTTTTTCTCCTCATATGATTATAAATTACATGTCCTTTTTAACAATATGAAGAGGGGTGTCCTTTTAGACCTAAAAATTGTTTAGTCTTAACTCTGCTATTTGTGAGATTTCGGCGTTTTCGAGAACTAACTCCGATGTTTTTATTATTCTGTCGGTTTCTCTATGCCCAAACTTGCTTCTCAAATATTTTTCAGCCCTCGAAAAACGCGGCGGACGGCGATAGTTGTCGTGGGTGTCGGTTGCCATAATATGTATATGTCCGCTAAACAAAAGCTTGAAAAACTTTCTTCTCACCGCAAATTCTAACACAGAATCACAGTTAAACTGGGCAACAACCTCGTTTTTGAGAAGTTTTTCGATACTCTCGGGGGCGTTAAAATCATAATATCGCTCAATATGCGCCAATATAATGTTATATTCACAGCTTTCCACAAAATCAGCAAAGGTGTTCATAAACGTTTCTGAGAAAGTGTGATAAGGCAATTCAAGCAGAACATAGCCAGTCCTCTCAATGCAAAGCCTGTAGAGCGACAGCTCAGACAATCCATCGACATAAGAAACCTCAGCCCCTAAGCGGATTTCAGGAAATTCCCTTTCGTCCGCTGCCATAGCCTCTTTGAGCAGGGCATAAGAAGTTGCCCTTGTTTTTAAAAACGCCTCTATACTTTGCTCGTTTGGATAATAATGCGGAGTTGCGACTACTACATCAACATCGTCCGCTTTAAGCAACGCCAACATCTCCAACGACTGTTGCGCACTGTTTGCCCCATCGTCCAACATAGGAAGGACATGGGAGTGAATATCAACCCTCATAAATACTCCTCGAAAATAGTAAACAACTGTCAACTCTCAATTGTCAACTGTCAACTGCCTACACGCACCCTTGCGCCTTCATAGCTTCTGCTACTTTTAAGAAGCCGGCTATATTCGCGCCAGCCATATAATTTCCTTCAAGCCCGTATTCTTTTGCCGCCTTATCACATGCCGCAAAAATTTGCTTCATAATATCCTGCAATTTGCCGTCAACTTCTTCAAAAGACCAGCCATAACGCATTGAGTTTTGGCTCATTTCAAGCCCCGAAACTGTAACACCGCCGGCATTAGCCGCCTTTGCGGGGCCATATAAAATCTTGTTTTTGAAGTAAACCTCAATCGCCTCGGGGGTAGAAGGCATATTCGCCCCTTCAGCAACGGCAATACAGCCGTTTTTCGCTAAAGCTTCAGCTGAAGCCTTGTCAATTTCGTTTTGAGTCGCTGACGGCAATGCTATGTCGCACTTGAGCGTCCAAATTCCGCTGCAACCTTCTGTATATGTTGCGCGCGGGCGAGATGTCACGTATTCTTTTATTCTTTTGCGTTCGACTTCTTTGAGTTGTCTCACAAGCTCAAGGTCAACGCCTTCGGGGTCGTAGATATAACCGTTTGAGTCAGACAAAGCAATAACCTTTGCACCTAACTCTGTTGCTTTCTTTGTGGCATATACAGCAACATTGCCCGAACCTGAAACAACAACGGTTTTGCCTTTGAAACTGCTACCGTTGGCTTTAAGCATTTCTTCGGTAAAGTAGCAAAGCCCATAACCTGTCGCCTCAGTTCTTGCTAAAGAGCCGCCATAAGGAATGCCTTTTCCGGTGAGAACGCCGACAAACTCGTTGGCAATTCGTTTGTATTGCCCGAACATATAGCCGATTTCACGCGCGCCCACGCCGATGTCACCTGCCGGAACATCAAGATTGCCGCCGATATGCCGCCCAAGCTCTGTTATAAATGACTGGCAAAAACGCATAACTTCTGCATCGCTCTTTCCTTTGGGGTCGAAGTCTGCCCCACCTTTTCCGCCGCCCATCGGCAGTGTAGTAAGGCTGTTTTTGAAAATTTGTTCAAACCCTAAAAACTTAATAATGCCTAAATAAACCGACGGGTGAAAACGACAGCCGCCTTTATAAGGCCCTATTGCCGAATTATATTGAACACGAAACCCTCTGTTAACTTGGGTAACGCCTTTATCATCCATCCAGGGAACGCGGAATATTATAACCCTTTCCGGCTCAACGAGCCGCTCAAAAACACCGCTTTCAATATAGTCGGGGCGTTTTTCCGCAACAGGTTCAAGGGACTCTAACACCTCCGTCACCGCCTGAATGAACTCATCCTCGGCGCGATTTCTTTGCTTGACTCGCTCTAACAACCCCTTAAGATATTCGTTTTTCAATGCCATTTAAAATTTTCCTCCCTAAAGCATAATATTAAAGTGTTCGACTTTGGCTTCCCTTTTTCCCCATAATTTAACAAGGTATGGGGGGTGTTCGCCCTTTTATTTCTACATATTATATATTCTAACACAAAACTCTAAATTTTGCAACTCTTTTTTAAAAATTTTTTAAATAAAATTTTAACAGAATTCAAAAGAAAGTATTGACATATTTTGTTATATATGTTACACTAAAAAAATAAAATATTATATTATAGGAGGAATTTGTTATGAAGAAAATTTTAGCCCTGATTTTAGCGTCGTCTTTGTCCTTTGCAATGTTAAGTGGGTGTACAACCCCACCGGCTGTTACACCGGACGCGCCTGACGGCTCACCGGCGCAGGATGTTCCGAGTGCAGAAGGCATTACCCTTACCTTAGCTGAGGTTCACGCTGAAGATTACCCCACAACTTTGGGCGACTTAGAGTTCGCGCGTTTGGTAGAAGAACGCTCAGAAGGCAGAATTAAAGTTGACGTGCGTTTCGCAGGCGTTCTCGGGAGCGAAGAAGATGTTTTAGACAGTCTCACTATTGGCAGCCTTGATTTCGGGCGCGTTTCACTCTCACCGGTATCTCAACACAACAGCGACTTGAACGTTTTGATGTTACCTTATATCTACCGTGATGCTAACCACATGTGGGCTGTGCTTAACGGCGAAATAGGGGCTGAAATTATGGCAGGTATTGAATCCGCCGGTTTGGTTGGATTGACCTGGTATGATGCAGGGGCAAGAAACTTCTATGCGAGAGAACCCATTCCGAACGCTGAAAGCCTCAGAGGGCTTAAAGTGCGTGTACAAGCTAACCCGCTTATGCAAGGGATTGTGAGCGCGCTTGGGGCTAACCCTGTTTCTATGGCTTTGGGTGAAGTTTATCCTGCTTTGTCAACAGGTACAGTTGATGCCGCTGAAAATTCCATTCCGTCATACGAGTCAACCAGCCACTATGAAGTTGCACCGTATATGCTTGTCAGTGAACACACACGCGTTCCCGAAATTCTTTTGGCAAGCAAACAAGTCATGGACGGCTTATCTCAAGAAGACCGCGACATCATCATGCAAGCCGCAAAAGACAGCCAGACATTCCAAATTGAAAAATGGAGAGAGCGTGAAGAAGAATCTCTTGAAAAAATGGAAGCCAATGAAAACTTCACAATCTATGAACTTGATGACAGCGAACGTCAAATATTTGTTGATGCAATGGCAGGTGTCGTCGCCGAACACGGCGCAGGCAATGAAGAACTGATTGAAAGAATCAGAAACACTTAAAAGCATAACTGATTAGCCCCAAAACAGCTTAGTTTTTGGGGCTAATCGTATATCTTATATGGGGAGGTAAACACGCTTTGGGAACGCTTAGAAATGTTTTTTCGGCAATAGACAGCGTACTATATAAAGTGGTTGGGGTTATTGCCATCACCTTCTTGATGGGGACAGTTGTTCTTATAACGATTGAGGTTTTTATGCGCTTTTTTGGTGCAGGGCTGCCGTGGATAACCGAAGTCGCGCAGTTGTTGTTGGTTTCAATCTCTTTCACTGCTATGGCTATAGGGGTTAGAGAAAAGCTACATATATCCCTTTCGGTCGTCTATGACAGAATGCCTGAACTTGTGAAAAAAATATTTGACAAAATCGGCATTTTATGCTGTCTTGTTTTTGGCGGCGTTATAGGCTATGTCGGTTATGGTTGGATGTCGACATTGAAATCTACCCTGCCGTCAACGCAGTGGCCGAGCAGTGTTCGCTATGTGACTTGCACAGTTTTCGGCTTTGTTATAGCCTATCAGAGCATTATTTCGCTGCTCACGTTAGACAAGCACGCCCTTGAAAAAGAGGCGGCTTTAAAAAACGCCCAACAAAAAGAGCCGGACGAAGAGCCGTTCCAAAAAGAAACTGTAGAGAAACATGTACCGGAAGATTTGTCTGAAACTGTAACAGAAGAGGGGGTTAGCGAGGATGATTAGTGCAGAAATTAACACAGAGATTGCTGTTTTAATATTGTTAGGGGTATTCGTTTTGCTTATGCTTATAAGGGTTCCGGTTGCGTTCTCGCTTTTCTTGTCGGCGTTGGCGTGCAGTTTCTATGTCGGAATTGACCCTAAAGAACTGATTAGAAGCATGGTTTCCGGGCTGAGCAACTTCACCCTGCTCGCTATACCGCTGTTTATATTGATGGGCGAAATAATGGGTTCGGGCGGAATAAGCGACAAAATTGTGAAGTTGGCGAACGCCATAGTCGGGCGCGTTAGGGGCGGCCTTGCAATCGTCAACTGTTTGGCATCAAAACTGTTCGGCGGAGTTTCAGGCTCACCAATTGCCGACGTTTCATCGTTGGGGACAATTATGATTCCCATGATGAAAAAGCAGGGTTATGATGAAGGTTTTACTGTGGGAATTACTGTTGCCACTTCTTGTCAGTCGGCGTTAATTCCGCCGAGCCATAATATGGTTATGTACTCGATTTTGGCAGTGGGCGCGTCGGTGGGCGACTTGTTTATGGCGGGGCTTGTGCCGGGTGTCATGCTTGGCGTGATTATGATAATTTATTGCTTTATTGCGGCTATAATTAAGAAGTACCCACTAAGTGAGAAAATGACAATAAAAGAAAGACTAATCGCAATTGTGCAGGGCGTTATACCTATGTTGACAGTCGTGATTATTCTTGTCGGTGTTTCGTTTGGGTTTTTCACAGCCACCGAATCAGCGGCAATAGCCTGTCTTTATGCGTTTATTCTGACATTTTTCGTATACAGAAAAATCAAACTCGTTGAAATTTTCGGGATTATGAAAAGAACGTTGCGCACTTTGGCGATGGTTCTCACCCTTATAGCATCAGCGGCGGCGTTCAGCTTTGTTATGACGCGCCTTAGAATCCCCGATATGTTGACAGCCTTCATGATGGGGGTCAGTGACAATAAATATGTGGTCTATTTCTTGATTGTCTTGTTGCTCTTATTATTGGGGACAATCATGGACATGGCACCGATGATATTGATTATGACACCGATTATGCTACCGGTGGCAGAAAACTTTGGCATGCACCCCGTTCATTTCGGCGTTGTGCTGATTTTCTCATTAACAATTGGCTTATGCACACCACCGGTAGGAACCGCACTCTTCACCGGTTGCGCGGTCGGCAAAATATCTATTGAGCGAGCCTCAAAGGCACTCTTGCCGTTGTATATACCGATGATTGCGGCTTTGCTCTTGGTTACATACATTCCGGCAATATCACTGTGGTTGCCTTCGGTAATCAGCGGCAATTAACAGTTGACGAACAATTGACAATGTACAATTGACAATTGACAATTATTATACAAGGAGTGAAATTTTATGGCGAAAACTGAAAAATCTCAGCGTTGGGTATTTTACGCTGACATAGATGGCAGTAGTGTTGGTGAGGGTGTGACACGAAAAATTCTCGCTTATGATGAAGAGGGAATGTGCGTTGAACACAGCTTTGAAAAAGGCGCGGTCGGCTCACTGCACAGTCACCCACAAACCCAAATCACATATGTTGCCGATGGTGTTTTTGAATTTGAAATAGACGGCGAAAAGAAAACCGTCAAAAAAGGCGACACCATGTTGAAACAAAACAGCATCGTTCACGGCTGTGTCTGCCTTGAAAAAGGCGCGCTAATAGACTTCTTCACGCCTATGCGTAAGGATTTTGTATAATTCGTGGTGGACAATGTAGGGGACGGGCTTGCCCGTCCCCTACAGTTCACAAAAATCAATTAAAACTTAATGCAAAAACTTATTAATCTCTTCATCGGACATGCCGCCTCGTCTGAACCTTTCAATGGTTTCTTGTATGCCTTCTTGCCTGCCTATTAAAATCCCCTCCTGCCGACCCTCCTCTTTCCCCAATCTCCGACTAACAGAGAGGTTTGTAGTTAAGTCGGCTTCCCATTTGCGTCTTGCCCTGTATTTTGCGATTGCGTGTTCGTCCTTACTGATTGTATTTAAAATTTCGGTAGCCATAGCGATTTCCTCCTTTACCCTCATGGTTTCGCCAATTTTAGCTTTAAACTGCGGATTATCCGCGTGAGCAAAGAACATTGTCCAGATTTCAATCGCGCTCATTTCGGTTATCGGCTTAGCCAAAACGTCACCGAGCTTCGGAACCTCAATCGAAACAGCGGTTACGGAATCGCTTAGTTTCAAACCGCTTTGGTTGCGCATATTGAACTTGTTGATTAAGTCATTGTTGTCGAACATAACGAAGTTGCAAAAGCTGATTTGATAACTTTTAAGCAATTCATCGAAGTTCAAACCCTTTCCCTTTTGCTTCGCGTGTAAGTCACAAAGGCAGTAGACAATCCTATTTTTAAAGATTTCATATTCATTTTGAAGGCTGTCACCTTGCATTTTTGTAGATTGCATTTCAATTTCGATTTGTTTCCCGTTGCTTGTCAAGCAGTTAACGTCAAAGCGTTCTTGCTTTTCTAAAATATGGGTAATGGGTAGTTCGTTGTTGCGAACCTGCACGTTTTCAATTTTCATCTCCAACACGCTTTCAATTACGTCTTTCAGCACGCGGTTGGCATCGGGGTGGGTCAGCAGGGCTTTGAACACCGTGTCATCGGTCGGCGGCAGTATGTCAGGGACGATTATTTCTGCTGTTTCGGTGTTCTGAATTTCAATTTTTTGCAAAGTGTTCACCGCCTTTTGAGTTTATTTGTCTTTATTATAGCACATTTTAAAGGGTGTGTCAAATGTTTTTAAGAATTCGGGACGAGCAAGCCCGTCCCCTACAATAACTATCAACTCTCAACTGTCAATTGTCAACTGTTCGTCAACTGTTCGTCAAACCCCACAAAAATATTCAACTATATATATATATGCAAATTGACGAATTTATCAATAAGCGGTTGTTTTTTATGGAAGAATATGGTATGATTTAATGAAGCATAAAGCTGAATAATTTATTGGGGGTTTAAAAATGTTTAAGAAATTTTTATCGGCATTTTTAGCGACAGTGATTTCAATTGGTTTTATTTCGGTTGGAAGTTTAAGTGTGGGGGCAATTAGTCAACAGCAAGCTATTGATTGGGTAAAAAGTTTAGACGGTCAATGGCTTGACGTTGATGGTGAAGCAGGAGCGCAATGCGTTGATTTGATAAAAGCTTACTACGCACACATTACCGGCGACAGTTCGTGGAGATTAGCAAAGTTAGGAAACGCCAATAATTATGCAAGCAATTCACTGCCCCCGGGATTTTCACGACATCAAAACACCGCAACTTTTTTACCGCTTCCCGGTGATATAGGGGTTAACACAACGGGATATGGTCATGTTTACATAGTTGAAAGCGCCACTTTAACATCGGCGGTTGTATGGGACCAAAACTCCCAAGCCCCTTATGACGGTGGGAGCAATTCAAGGGTGGCAAGGCATAACACCAATTATTCAGGTGGGTATGAACCACATTATTTTATACGTTATAATAATTTTGATTCGTCCCCTGTTGACGACAACTATTATGTTAACAGAGTGCAAAACGCCACCTGCAAGGGGGATACTTTGTGGGCGCATGGTTCGTTATTTCGTGGTGAATATCTTATGAGCGAAGACCGTAGATTTATCGCTATTATGCAGGATGACGGGAATTTTGTTGTATACAGCACTAATGCCGTCCTTTGGTCAACCTACACAAACAACGGCGATGAATTTGTAATTCAAGGTAGTGACGGCAATGTTGTATTATACGGCGGCGGCGGTGCGCTTTGGGCAAGCGGAACAGACGGCAAGGGTGCTACCCATATTAGAATGCAAAACGATGGGAATCTTGTTGCTTATACCGATGGTGGAACGGCAGTTTGGGCAACCGGGCAAAAAGACGGTAAAAATCAATTTTATATAACAAAAGCAGATAATATAGGCGATGATTTTTACGCACTAATTATAAATGATACAGGCGGCATATTGACAAACGACAATGGTGCCACAAAGTGGCAAGCGGAAAAACGACATAAATCCCAGATTACACGCTTCCGGCGAAACAGCGATGGTTCATATCGGCTCACTTCACTTTTAGACAACAAGTGTCTTGATGTAAGTGGGGCAAGCAGTTACGCCGAAGCAAAAGTCCAATTTTGGAATGCTAATAATAGCAATGCTCAAAAATGGAGAATAGAAAAAAATGAGCAACTCCATATGTTTGGCGCATTGTGCGCTCCTCATAATGTTATGGATGCAGCAGGTCATCAAGGCAATTTTGCAGATGGTACGCAAATTTGGACACATAGGCGAAATAACACTCCGGCACAGTGGTTTGAAATTCGTCTAATCCCGAATGTCGAGGAATATGAAAATATTATAGTTTCATTTAATTCATATGGCGGCTCGGCGGTTGAAAATAGCGGCGCGCTGAATTTCGGCGACAAAGTAATTGAACCTCCGGCACCAACAAGAGGTGGAATTGGCTATCCTGACTTATATAAGTTTGAGGGTTGGTATAGCGACCCGAATTTAAAAACCAAATGGGACTTTGACACAGGCGTAACCGAAAATATAACCCTATATGCTAAGTGGAGCGCCGACGCGACGGCTCTCACACGGCTCAGACAATTTTTGAGCGGCAGTGCCCCTGTTGCTTTTGATATGGATATGGACTATAACTGCGACGGCAAAATTAACATAGCGGATTTAACTTATCTAAAGCATGTTTTGGGGAATGTCGACGGGTTTGTGCTGAAAAATAGTTAGAATAACAACCTCAGGGCGGTTAAATATGCGCGGGATTATTCTTGATGATTCTCGCGCTAACCCCCGGCTGACGACCATTGTTACGTTGTTGAAATGATATTCCCCATTCGTATATTTGGGAAACAATCCTTGATTAGGCGACAACAATCCGTTTTCAAGCAGTGTGGGCAATCGCCACTGCCCGCCATGGGCATGCCCTGACAAAACAATGTCGGGATTAAGCGGCACAAACTCTTCTATACGTTCGGGGCGGTGTGAGAGTAAAACCTTGAACAGCCCGTCATCAGTTAATTCTTCTCTCAAACGCTCAAGTTGTTCCGCATAAGATACACAACGGCTTGGAAAATTATCAGTAGCAGGGTCATCTATGCCGCTAATAACAATTGTGTTGCCGTTAATTTCTAATAAATCGCTTGTTCCCTCTAAAACTTTCACGCCGAACGATTCAATGAGAGCCTTAAATTCATCGGCTGTTCCTCCCCAAAACTCATGATTGCCCGAAACGTAATAACACGGATATTTGCTTGAAACGTTCTTGACAAACTCAATCGCTTTGTCGGGCGGCAGGCTATAATCTAAAATGTCACCACAAAGCAAAACGGCATCCGGATTTTGGGAGTCAATAGCGCGTAACAAATCAATCTGCCCGTCACCGTAATTGCAAGAGTGCAGGTCGGCTACAAGTGCAAATTTTACTTGTCCGTCAATTTTATCAGTCTTGAACTCATAGTGGGTAACAGCCAATCTTGAATCAAACACAAACACCACTAAAGCAACTTGAACGAGTATTATGAGAGGTATGCCGACCATAAACTTTGCGCGGCGAATTTTGTGCCTAAGAGCAAGCATTGTAATCAACATTGCCACCGCGCCGCCAAGCACACAAACAGCAAGAAGCAACCGCTCTTTTACACGCCAGACATTTTTCCGCGCAGAGTTCTTGTCACAAACGGCAAGAAAAACCGCAAGCAAACTGATAGCTATTATATAAATTATTACGTATGTGTTCATAATTAATATTATAACCCAACTCTCCAAAAATGTCAAGCACTAAATAGCTAACACCGCCTGACAAAAACTGTCGGGCGGTGTATAATTCGAGATGGTGAATGTAGGGGACGATGGCAGCCCAATGTCATTAAGTTAAGGGCCGCCTGCGCCAAAGAAATGTTTCCTATATTGAACGGGGTGCTTACATGAAGAAAAATTACGCGCAAACGATCTTCCCGGGCGAACAACAGATTTAAATTTGCAAATGAATTTAAGTAACTCATCAATAATAAACCGTGTGATATTGGAATTACGCAGCAAATCAAGCATTTTATAC
>WRLV01000059.1 GCA_009777445.1 Oscillospiraceae bacterium
CGAAGTTCAAGCCCTTTCCCTTTTGCTTCGCGTGTAGGTCACAAAGGCAGTAGACAATCCTATTTTTAAAGATTTCATATTCATTTTGAAGGCTGTCACCTTGCATTTTTGTAGATTGCATTTCAATCTCGATTTGTTTTCCGTTGCTCGTCAGGCAGTTAACGTCAAAGCGTTCTTGCTTTTCTAAAATATGAGTAATGGGTTTTAATTTTTTGCAAAGTGTTCACCGCCTTTTGAGTTTATTTGTTTTTATTATATCATATTTTAAAGGGTGTGTCAAATATTTTTAAGAATTCCTTTTTGATACAAGAAATTGTAGGGGACGGGGCGAAAAAACCGGGACGGGCAAGCCCGTCCCCTACGATTGTCTATATCAAATTAAAAAAACTTGACTTTCAAGAGCAAATATGATAGAATAATATCATAAAAACATCGGAGGTCATGGAAAGGGGCATACAAAAAACCATTGAAAGGTTCAAACGTGGCGGTATGTCCGATGAGGAAATTAATAAGTTCTTGCATTAAAGATGGGTTCGGGCGTAGGACGGGCAAGCCCGTCTCCTACAACTCATTGTCAATTGTACATTGACAATTGACAGTTAATATGTTATGATGAAAACATGCATAAATAACTATCAACTGTCAATTGTCAACTGTCAACTACCATAGGGGGGTGGAAAATTGAATTATGATTCTTTAATACCCGATGATTATAAAGGGGTAATAGCGTTTTCAAAGAACGGCAAATCTGAAATCAAGGTCGCTTTTGGTTATGCCGACATGGCAAATCAGCGCGAGAATAATCTAAAAACAAAGTTCGCAACAGCAAATGCGGGCAAAAGTTTTGTCGCCTGCGCTATCTTTAAATTTGTTGAAGACAAGAAAATCAACCTCGATACACCCATCGGGAGCATACTCGAAGCCGTGTACTTAGGCAAGATTGACCGAACCGTCACAGTGGGCGAATTGTTAAACCACACCACAGGAATTCCCGATTATTTTAACTCAACAGTCGGCGATTATGACGAGTTGTTCCGAAATTTCCCGAATTATCGAATACGCAAGCCGAATGACCTTCTGCCGCTGTTTATAAATAAGCCGATGAACTACAACGGTTATGGCAAGTTTTTATACACCAACTCAAACTATATTTTGTTAGCGTTGATTATTGAGGCGTTAAGCCGAAAACCTTTTGACGTTTACATAAAAGAACAAATCTTTGAGCGGTGTGAGATGAATGACACGGGGTATTATTCTTTAGACAGGCTTCCCGCGAACACTGCTTCCAATTACATCTATGACAAGAAGCATAACGATTATTACTTAAATATCTATAGCGGTGAGGTGAAAGGCACCGGCGCGGGTGGCGTGTTTACCACTGTTGAAGATATGGAAAAATTCTGGCGAGGGTTAGCAGACGGCAAGGTGTTTAATTTTGAAACCACGTTTAAATCCATGCTTCAGTCCGATTCGACTGATGGGTTGTTCGGCTATGGCTTTTGGTTGAAGAATGGCAATCCGGTTATGCAGGGCAGTGAGCCGGGGATTAGTTTCGTCTCTTTATTCGACCTCGAAAAGAACAACATAATCACATTAATGAGTAATTTCGAGAGTAATGTCTGGCGCGTTTTAGACGGCATAATGAGCCATGTTTTTTACTAAGAAGTATTGACATTCCCAAAAAACAAAAGAACAAAGGGCGAACCGAAAGTTCGCCCTTTTAAGACTGTAATTATGCCACACAGAATGATACGTCGTCTATATCTAATGACTGCCCATTTGGTGATGTGGCGCAGAAATTAATAATTGCGTCTGTTGCATCGTGCGGGGCTGCGCAGGTTAAAACTTGATAATATCCGAATTCTCTGTCAAGGTTGGGAAGGTCTTGCGACTTCACAAGAAGCTCACAGCCTTTTACATGACCGTGGGGAGTGATAAATGTTACACTCGCGCGAAGTGACGATTGACAACCCTCACCATGGGCAAAGAACGAAAGCCGATAATAACAGCCGCCGCATATGTTGCCCACAGCTTGATATAAGTCCGCATCGTCGGCAAGGTTAACGCAGGTGTCGCCTGAGTGAACTCGCCCGAGAGATGACATCGGCGAAATTAAGCTCGGTGTGTGTGTAAACCAATCAACGGGAATATTGTCATAAAATTCTTCCATGTCGCCGTTGAGGGATTGTTCTCCTGCAAAAGCACAAGCATCAACTCCTGCGGGGCCTGTCGCGCCTGTTGCGCCGCGTTCACCGCGTTCGCCGTGAACTCCATGCTCACCACGCTCACCGCGCTCGCCACGTTCGCCTCTTTCGCCACGTTCGCCGCGCTCACCTCTTGCACCCTGAACACCGGGAATTCCTCTTTCGCCTCTCTCGCCGTGGATTCCGCGCTCACCGCGCTCACCACGTTCACCGCGTTCGCCGCGTGCGCCTGCCGCGCCTTGAGAACCAGCTTCACCTCTTGCGCCTTGAGCACCGGGAATTCCTCTTTCGCCGCGTTCGCCCGGAAGTCCGCGCTCGCCGCGCTCACCACGTTCGCCGCGTTCGCCGCGTGCGCCTGCCGCGCCTTGAGAACCGGCTTCGCCCCTTGCACCTTGAGCTCCGGGGATTCCTCTTTCGCCGCGTTCACCCGGAAGTCCACGCTCACCGCGCTCACCGCGCTCACCACGTTCACCGCGTTCGCCGCGTGCGCCTGCCGCGCCTTGAGAACCGGCTTCACCCCTTGCGCCTTGAGCACCCGGAATTCCTCTTTCGCCACGTTCGCCCGGAAGTCCACGCTCGCCGCGCTCGCCACGTTCACCGCGTTCGCCGCGTGCGCCTGCCGCGCCTTGAGAACCGGCTTCACCCCTTGCGCCTTGAGCACCCGTGATTCCTCTTTCGCCTCTCTCGCCGTGGATTCCACGCTCACCGCGCTCACCGCGTTCACCGCGTTCGCCTGCCGCACCTTGGGCACCTGCTTCTCCTCTTTCGCCTTGTTCGCCGGGGAATCCTCTTTCTCCCATGTCCCCTTTGTCACCTTTGTCTCCTTTAGGGCCTGTCGGCCCACGTCTGCAACAGCAATATTCTGCGCCACCGCAAATGTCTGAGTGTTCAGTCAATTCTTCTGAACGCTCTACTCTTTCGTCTGAACGCTCAACACCTTCACTTGAGCGACAGCCACACCATCTGGACGAATTGTTACACATACTCTCTTCCTCACATTCCTTGATTTTTTAAAAGCCCGAAAAGGGCTGTTAATATACTATGTCAATGTGTGAAAAAGGGTTAATGTAAAAAATTTAAAAAAACTATTGACAACCATTTAGCTATGTGTTATAATTAATATACCTCAAATTAGGGGTTTATTTTTTTGTTGCCTTTAATAAGAGGGAGGCTATTTTAGAACGGCTTAAAGCTTTTAGCACTAAGACGTTCCCATAAGAATAATTAGGAGGTGCCGCTAAGTGAGAATTAAAATCACACTCGCCTGCACTGAGTGCAAGCAACGCAACTATAACAGCAAGAAGAACAAAAAGAACGACCCGGACAGAATTGAGCGCAATAAGCACTGCAAATTCTGCCGGAAACACACTCTGCACAAAGAGTCTAAATAAAGAAAGGGGGACACTGTAATGTCAAAAGAACGCGACAACGAACTCAACGTGGTTGAGAAAAAAGAAGAAGCGCCCCTTTCAAAAGAGGAAAAAAAGGCAAAAAAAGAAAACGAAAAGAAAAGCCTGAAAGCCGCCGCCGCAAAAAAGCCGAAAAAGACAATCGGCAAATATTTTAAAGACACTAAAGCCGAATTTAAAAAAGTGGTTTGGTCGTCGCCAAAACAGGTGGTTCGCAACACTATTGTGGTGTTAATCGGTCTCGTGATTGCATCGCTTGGTGTTTGGGCAATTGACTCGGTTTTCAAATTAGGGATTGAGTCGCTGTTTTCAATAAACCTCGCAGGGGGGGCACAGCCTCCGGCACTATAGCTATAATCAGAAAGGGGAAACGCAAATGTCTGAGGCAAAATGGTATATACTTCACACCTATTCGGGCTATGAAAACAAGGTGGCTAACGACATTACCACCGTGGTTGAAAACCGTGGGCTTGGTGACGTTATCGAACAAGTCATGGTTCCCACAGAGGTGACCATAGAAGAAAAAGACGGTAAAAAGAAAGAGGTTGAGACTAAGCTTTTCCCGACATATGTTTATGTTAAGATGTTCATGACCGATGAATCGTGGTATATCTGCCGCAACACAAGGGGCGTTACCGGGTTTGTCGGGCCGGGTTCAAAGCCCATTCCTCTCACTGAGGATGAGGTTGCGAACTTAGGCGTGGTTAAGCAGGTTAAAGAAGTTACGTTCAAAGTCGGCGAGATTGTCAAAATCGCTTCAGGCCCGTTAGAAGGCTTTGAGGGAACTGTCCGCGAGGTCGATGAAGCCGCGCGCACGGTTGAGGTGACTGTGTCTATGTTCGGGCGTGAAACTCCTGCTAAACTTGATGTGGGCGCGATTAAAAAACTCGTATAAATTTCAAAGAATAAACAGCACGCTTGTGCAGAAAGGGCATGTTTGAAAATATGGCACAAAAAGTAGTAGGTTTTATTAAACTTCAAATCGCAGCGGGAAAAGCAACTCCCGCGCCGCCCGTGGGCCCTGCGTTAGGGCAACACGGCGTAAATATCATGGCTTTCACCAAAGAATTTAACGAAAGAACCAAAAACGATGCGGGGCTGATTATCCCGGTAATCATCACAGTTTATGCGGATAGGAGCTTTTCGTTTATAACCAAAACTCCGCCGGCGGCAGTTCTTTTGAAAAAAGCGGCGAATATCGCAAAAGCCTCGGGTGTTCCGAACAAGACTAAGGTTGCAACGGTCACTAAAGAACAGGTTAAGCAAATCGCCGAGCAAAAAATGGTCGACCTTAACGCGGGAAGCATTGAAGCCGCAATGTCAATGGTGGCAGGAACGGCGCGTTCAATGGGGATAGAAGTTGCGGAATAAATTTCGCATAAATTATTTATTTATTAAAGTGGGAGGCGACACGCCGATACGCCATTTTTGTGGCGGCAACCACTAAGGAGGATTTTATGAAGCACGGTAAAAAATATAACGAAAGCGCGAAACTTATAGACAGATTAAAACAGTATGAAACAAGCGATGCTCTTCAGTTGGTTTGTGACACCGCGAAGGCTAAATTCGATGAAACCGTTGAAATGCACATTCGTTTGGGAGTTGACTCACGTCACGCTGACCAACAGGTGAGAGGGGCGGTGGTTTTACCTAATGGCACAGGCAAAAAAGTGCGCACAATGGTGTTCGCTAAGGGCGATAAAATCAAAGAGGCTCAAGATGCCGGCTCTGACTATGTCGCTGACGATGAAACCGTTGGCAAAATTCAAGGCGGTTGGATGGACTTTGACGTTGTTATCGCCACCCCCGACATGATGGGTATAGTTGGGCGTTTAGGTAAAATATTAGGCCCACGTGGACTTATGCCCAACCCAAAAGCAGGAACCGTTACCCCCGACATAGCAAAAGCGGTCGCCGAAGCAAAAGCCGGTAAAATCGAATACAGATTAGATAAAACCAATATCATTCACTGCCCAATTGGTAAAGCTTCTTTCGGGAAAGACAAACTTGAAGAAAACTTTAAAACCCTTATCGAAGCAGTAATCAAGGCAAAACCAGCCGCCGCCAAAGGGCAGTATATAAAAAGCTGCACCCTATCATCAACGATGGGACCGGGGGTTAAGGTTAGTACGGTTAAGTATGGGCTGTGACGACAATTGACAATGTACAATTGACAATTGACAATTATTGTAGGGGACGGGCTTGCCCGTCCCGAAATTTGCCCGTCCCGTCTATTACAAACATCTATTTCGGTACGGGCAAGCCCGTACCCTACACTTTTATAAATACAAGGTTCTAATATATTCTAAGCTCTTAGCAGAATCAATGGTGCTCGGGTGTTTTTTGCCTAAAACTTTTTCGCGAATCGCTAAAGCTTTATTATAATACTCCAACGCTTGAACATAATCGCCTTGTACTACGTAAATAAACCCGATATTGTTATAGCTCACTGCGGTGTCGGGATGTTCTTTACCCAAGACTTTTTCGTGAATCGCTAAAGCCTTGTTGTGATACTCCAACGCTTGAACATAATCGCCTTGTTCATAGTAAACGGCACTGATATTGGCATAGCTTTTTGCGATGTTAGGGTGTTCTGTGTCTAAGACTTTTTCAAAAATAGCTAAAGCTTTATTATAATACTTCAACGCTTGAACATAATCGCCTTGTGCTTTGTAAACAAAACCGATATTGTTATAGCTCGTTGCGGTGTTGGGGTGTTCTTTACCCAAGACTTTTTCGCAAATCGCTAAAGACTTATTGTGATACTTCAACGCTTGAACATAATCGCCTTGTTCTTCGTAAACACACGCTATATTGTTATAGCTCATTGCGATGTTTGGGTGTTCTTTGCCTAAGACTTTTTCAAAAATAGCTAAAGACTTATTGAGATACTCCAATGCCGTGTCATACTTGCCCTGCTCGTTATAAAGACTGGCAATTCTGCTGTGTAGAACTGCAAAATTATCTTCACGTTGAGAATTTTCGTCGCCTTCAAGCCAACCTGCAACACTTTCTCCGAAAGGCAAAATACCTAAACGTGTCGTGAACACCTCGTATACGTTGAAACCCAAATCCTCATTGATTTTATCCACTAACCCCGTGCAATCGTCATAAGTGGGCATATTCTCGAAGCGCACGACATCTGAAATAACGTGGTGCATGTAAAAAGTAGAGCCTTTTTTGATTAGCCAGCCCCTCTTGGCGAGCCGATTTAAGAGGTTGCTGTTAGGCAATTCTAACCACCGTTTCGCAATCTTAGTCTCAAGCGGAATTGGCGGAAAAAGCGAGAATATTTTGAGTATATGAAATTCATTTTTGTCTTTGTCTTTGACTTCCGACACATCGAACAGTTTTTGCATATGCTCTTTGAAAGTTTTGCCGTCCACATCGTCTGTAATTTCATACAGGCTAAACCCGCATTTGTTCAACTTGTCAAGCAATTCTCTGTCAGAATCGCCGGAGTCTCGCGCCGTCTTTGCAAGCAGCTCCACAACGATGGTTAAGTAGTCGGCTTTCTTCACTAACTCCTTGACAATTTCATCATCGCAATTTCTGCCGAGAATGTCCTTGTAAAGCGATACACACAAATTTTCAGATAGTTTGCCGATTGTAATCGGCTTGATTCTATCAACGTCAGTCAGCCGCGATGTGATGATGATATTGCAACTTAGGCTGTTGATAACTCCCCAATCCTCTTCGGACGGCTCGTTCATGTTGTCGATGAACAAAAGCAAAGCCGAATTTAAATCGTTGATGTGGGCGATTGTCTTGCGGACATTTTCGTCAAAGTCGGTTTCGTCTATTGCCGTGAATTTCCCGTGCAAAGTTTCTTGTACGTTTTTGTTAAAGACTACCCACCCCATATGGGGCATATCTAATTCGTGGAAGAGCTTCTTGCAAATTTCAGACTTGCCGATTCCGCCCATGCCGTTTACGAGCATGAGTTTTCGGTTATTGGCGAGTTGGTTTTTTATGTCTTCACGTTCTGTCTCACGCCCCACGAAGTAATGAGATGGCGCGGGAGCGGTTTCACGGGTTACGACTTTGGGGAAAAGCGGTGCATGCGAAGCACTCATTTTCCCAATGGCAATCTCAAGCATTTCAGTTATTTTTGCTACATCAATTTTAATGCTTGTCAAATCAGACCTAACACCATACTCAAACGAATTATTAAAATTTCCCTCAATAATCTTATACAAGTTTTTACAATCAGAGAAGTTTTCGTCCGGGAGCATATTATCGGGCGTAAACTCCTCACCACGGCGTACTGTGGCAATGAAATTATTGAAAATTTTCTCTCCAAAAGATTTTTCCATCTGCTTTGTGAAATAGTTGTCAGGATATTCTCTTCTATTCCTACTAACATAATCAAAATATGTCTTACATGATTTTTCAATAGTTAGTTTTGCAAACTTAGGAAAAGTTTCGTTGTTTATGAGAGTTTGGAATATACTTAATCCAGTCACAAAGATAGAAGTTACGGTTAATGCTTCTCCGACCATTTTTACACTTCCTTTTCTGTTTCAAATCCGTCCGCGCAAGCGGACACAATAACTGTCAACTCTCAATTGTCAACTGTCAACTGCCGTCAAGTGTCTTCTTCAATTCAACCAAACGTTTCAATGCTTCATCGGGTGTCAGGTTGTTGATGTCTATGTTTTTTAGGGTGTTGAGCGCGCTTTCTTTGGCCAATGTTGAAAAGTCGATTTGCGGCTCACTTTGTTCGCGTTCGCGCAACTCGTTTTCAAGCTCAATTTTAGAATTATGCTCCATTGTTTTGAGTGTCGCTTTGGCGTTGTTGATTACCTTTTTGGGCAACCCTGCAAGCTTTGCGACTTCGACCCCGTAGCTGTCGTCTGCCCCGCCTTTGGCGATTTTATGCAGAAACTTAATTTCGTCGCCTTTCTTTGAAACTAAAACGGAATAATTACGAATACCTTGATTTGTGTGCTCTAACCCGATTAGCTCATGATAATGAGTGGCGAACATGGTTTTACAGCCGATTTGACTGCTGTTTATGTACTCTGCAACAGCCTTCGCTATTGATATTCCGTCAAATGTTGAGGTTCCCCTGCCTATTTCATCAAGGATTACAAGGCTTTTAGAGGTTGCGTTTTCGAGAACTTCTGCTACTTCATTCATCTCGACCATAAAAGTCGATTGCCCTGCCGTAAGGTCATCGCTTGCCCCAACCCGTGTGAAAATTTTATCCACAACACCTATGCGCGCGCAGGTTGCGGGAATAAAACTACCTAAATGCGCCATTAAGGTTATTATTGCCACTTGTCGCATATAAGTGGATTTACCCGCCATATTGGGCCCGGTTATTACGAGAAGGCGGTTTTCTTTGACATCAAGATAAGCATCATTGGGAATAAAAACGCCGTCTTTAAGCATCTTTTCGACAACCGGGTGTCTGCCCTCGCGAATTTCTATGACACTTTCAAGCGTTATGTCAGGGCGGCAATAGCCGTTGGCAAGAGCAACATTCGCGAACGAGCTTAATACATCAATCTCGGATATTGCCGCGGCTGTGGCTTGAATTTCAACGAGTTTTTCACTCAGAAAGTCGGTTATTTGCGAAAAGATTTGATTTTCAAGGGCTAAACTCTTGTCTTTTGCCCAAAGAATGTCGTCTTCGATTTTCTTCAACTCATCGGTTATGTATCGCTCACCATTAGTGAGGGTCTGCCTTCTTACGTAGTCGGTGGGTACGCTGGAGACATTCCCCTTTGAAACCTCAATATAATAGCCGAACACGCGGTTATAGCCGACTTTAAGGTTTTTTATTCCCGTTTTTGCTCTTTCTCTTTCTTCAAGTTTCGATAGTATTTCTTTGCTGTTTGTCGCCATTTCACGCAATTTATCAAGCTCTGAATTATAACCGTGGTTGATTACTCCGCCGTCTTTCAGCGAAGAGGGCGGCTCGGGCATTAACGCTTTCTCAACAAGACTTGAAACCTCGTCAAGATGAGAAATGCTCTCATTTAGCTCGCTTAATAATACGGGAGTTTTACTTTGAGTTAAAATTGTTTTTATTTCGGGCATTTTAAAAGCCGCTTTACCTATTGCATAAACGTCACGCGGACTTGCCGCCTTGTAGACAATCCTTGTCATCAGCCGCTCTATATCGCCAATCCCCGAAAACTCACCGCACAAATCACCGAGAACTGTAATATTTTTGGTTAGAAATTCCACCACATCTAATCGCTTTATGATTTCGAGATGATTGTTCAGCGGCCGCTCTATGTATTGTTTTAATTTTCTTTTGCCCATTGAGGTGTTGGTTTTGTCAAGAACCCAAATTAAAGAGCCGCAACGTTCTTTATTACGCATAGTTTCGGTCAATTCAAGGTTTCTTATGGTGGTGAGGTTTAGCGACATATATTCTTGCTCGTTGTGGAATGTGATGTTGGTGAATCGTGAGGCGATGCTGTTTTGAGTGTCTGCAAAATAACGAAGCAGTGCGAGTAGGGCTTTCACCGCAAGTTTCATATCCACGTTTTCAAAATCTTCTTCTTTGCCTAACTTAAACTGTTCACAGACCACCCCAAAATTAAGGCTCTCAAACGCGCTGTCATCTAACACATCGCCGGTGCAGCCGCGAATTTTTTCTTTTATGAAATGGCTAATTTCGCTGTAAGACATAAATTCACGGTTAAAAAGAATTTCAACAGGGTGATAACGCGCAAGCTCAGTCATAATCGCGTTTTGCATACCTTTTCCGCGCTTCTCAAAAAGATGTATTTCGCCTGTTGACAAATCGGCAAATACAAAGCCGCAACCTTCAGCCCAGTTCGCTTTAACATCACCGCTTTGCCGCTCTGCAAAAAAACAGGCGATAAAGTTGTTGCTTTGTTCGTCCAACATGCTGTCTTCAATTACGGTTCCGGCGGTGACGATTCGCCTTACAGCGCGTTTCACCAAACCCTTAGAGTTTTTTGGAACGTCTATTTGCTCGCACAAAGCAACTTTGTAGCCTTTTTTAATCAACCTATTTATATAAGTTTCCGCGCTATGATGAGGAACACCGCACATAGGCACATCGCCACGTGAGGTAAGCACTATATCCAACTCTTTTGAGACATTCTCGGCATCCTCAAAAAACATCTCATAAAAGTCACCCAACCGATAAAAAAGCACATATTCTTTGTGAGCCGCCTTTATTTCAAGGTATTGCTCCATCATAGGTGTTGTTTTTTTATTTTCGTCCATTTTAACTCTCCTCTTTTCTTTCTTTACTTAATTTTACAATTAAAATGCCCGTTTGTCAAGGGGGTGAAATAATAAACTGCAACAACAATAAAAAACCTTGATTTTATAAAAATTTTCTGTTATAATGCTATATATAGCAATAAAATATAAATAAACAAGGAGAATGAGCAATGCGTGAATTTAACGTAACAGGCAACTGTGTTAAAAATAAGCACTACATGGTTGACATAAGCGAAAAGTTAAAGAAAATTAAAGCAATGGTGGATAAAGAACGCTATTTCACAATAAACCGCGCCAGACAATACGGAAAAACCACAACGCTCTACCTACTTCAAGAAGCGTTGAAATCTGAATATATATGTATAAAAACCAGTTTTGAGGATGCCGGAGACAACATGTTTTCCTCAGAGCAGGATTTTTGTAAAGCGTTATTAAAACGTTTAGACGATGCTACACAAGAAATATATCCCGGCGCAAATATTATCTGGTCAAACGATGAAGTCACCGATTTCACGAAATTAGGGAGGCGTATAACAAATATTTGCAAAGATAATAAAGTCGTTTTGTTAATAGACGAAGTTGATAAAT
>WRLV01000060.1 GCA_009777445.1 Oscillospiraceae bacterium
ATTTATTTGTTGCTCTGTCATAGCTGTAGAAGTTCACTCTCTCGCCGTTTGTAATTCCCGGGGCTCTCGCGGCAACGGTTGCTTCTTGACCGTAACTGCCGTTTTGCCCTAATTGAATTACTAAAGCAACGTTTGAGAAAAACTTGTCAAATCTTTCTTTGATTTGTCTCGGAACTGCCCCGGTGGTAGTGCCTGAAAGATTAAGCGTTTCGTTTGCTTTGGTAACGTCAACAATAACACGCACATCAACCCTTGATTTATCAGCCGTTAAGCTGTCAATGGTGAGGGTAATTCTGCCGCCCGATTCGTTTGAAGCCGCTGCCATTGCCGCGAAAGTCTCGCCTGTGACAACTGCAACGTTTGCAAAACGAACGTTCACGTTAACATTCGCTGTGTCTCTTCCTGCTTCTTGAGCTTGAGCCACTGCTGCCGCGACTGCGCTTTCAACCGCGCTTACTGCTATGCGCGTTGAGAGTGAACCTGCCACGCCGCCTGTGCCTGTTGCGACTACGCCGGGTGCAGCACCGCCGCCACCGCCGCCTCTTCTGCCTGCGGCACCACTGCCACCTATGCCACCACCGCCGTCTGCAGTGTCGCTTCTTTCAGGTTTAAGGGTGATTACCGAACCCGGATGGGGTTTCAGATTTCTAAAGTCTGCCCCGACAAGCGGGTTAACCACAATTCTCGACCTTGTGTCGCTTTGCGCTGTATGATTTTCTGTCGGAAGTAAGAACCCGTGCATATTAATAGTACCATCGGGGTTGATTGTGGGTTCTTTAAATGGGTTGGATGGGTCGTTGCTGTTAAACATGTCGTACCAAAGTTCGCCGTTTACCGTATGCGCCGTTGGCACATAAAAACTTGAATCCGGGTCGTACACGCCGTATTTTACGCTGCCGTCTTCATTCAGCTCGGTTTGCCCGTTTGAAATAACATTCATGGGCGCGCCCTCGACATTCCCAATTTGAGTAAGACGATTGTTTTGAATTGTAATTTCGCCTGATTCAATAAGCAGGTTGTTGTCAGCCGAGAAGAAGAATTTTTCTCTTTCTTCAGGAGGGACGGCATAGTTAGAGTAGAGGTTCATGCCGCGTGCGTTTCTGAATAGTGTGTTGTTATAGACTTTAATGCCGCTTCCGCTGTTGCTTGATACGGCGGTGGTGTAGGTGAAGAATGCTAAGCTATTGGTGAGTTCGTGCGCGCCCGGCATGTGTGCGCCGCCCATTTTAAATCCGTTTCCGTCACCTTTCATCGCTACAGAGAAGTTTCCGCCGTTTTCGTCATAGTCATAACTCGGCAACCCGTTGGCATAAGCCACGCAACTGTCAACTCTGATAGTTCCGATGGGCCCGGTTGCGGCGGTGGCAAAGAAGTCGTAGCCATCGTCAACGTTAAATGCCGATATGCAGTATTTAAGATATGTGCCTTCGCCGACTGTGTTCTTGATTGCATAACCATCGGCGTTGTTTCTGCTTGCATCAACGGCGTTACGTGCAACGCAACTAATCAACATATTGCCGGACGGCCACATGCTCGGTGGCTCTGTGCTGACACCATTGATAGCAAACGCGGTGTCACCGACATCGTGAACTGTAATTTGTTCAACCCTGTTATTATGCCCCGAAACTTGAATGGGTTTTGCTAATGCTTGATTTGAGGGTGGGTTTGAGTCGGTAATGGTGAATCCGAAAAGATGCCAATCATCACCGCTTATGTCAATACCACCATTTCTGCTGTTGAGCAGGTCAATGACAACTTTAGCCCCCGGGTCTGCCATAAGCGTGCCGCCGTCATTACCTCTGCCTATGTTTAATCTGCTTGTGATGTAATATGTTCCTTCAAGCATGACGATTTGTTGCCCCGGTTGGCTGTAGTTAATCGCCTCTCTTAAGTTCATGGGGTCGTTTCGTGTGCCTGAGCCTGTTACCGTTCCACCCGGTGAAACAAAGAGCGCGTTTGCGGGTGAGCCTAAGTTTCTAACGGTGATTGAGAATCTTCTCTCAACCGGTTCGTCAATGAAACGAGGGTCAAACGAGAATCCGAAGGGAAGCCCGACTTGCGGTTTGGAGGTGTCAACATATGCGTTTGCATAGAATGTGTTGGTTCCCTCTTCTAATACAAGAGGAACTTCTAAGCGTTCATTACCTACTATTTCGTGCGGGCCTGAAATAGTGCGATAGTTTTCGTCTGAAATTATAAGCGTGCCGGTTACGTTAGAGATAAATGCCGCATCATAATTTCTGGCACCCGTGGTAGAAGAAGCATCAAAGCTTAATGACTTAGCCATGAATTTTTCAGGGCGCGGATTTACGCTCGGGTCAGGTCTTTCTTGTGTGAGAGGGTTATTTTCTTCCCATTCAATGTTGGTGATTTCGGCTGCCATTTTACGCGATATAAACAGACCGGCATAATATCTGTCAGGGTCTTGAACGCGCAGTGCATAGTCCGGCATGTATTTATAGTTAGCCCCCGGGTCGTTGTCGTTGTCTATTGAGATAAATCTTCCGCCCTCGTCTGTCACGTAGTTACCGCTTGCGTCAATTTTAACTAAATCGCCGTAAGCGTGCAACGGGTTGCCTGTAAACGTGGCACCACCGTAATTGTCGCCGGTCGGGTCAATATATTGTCTGAATATACCGCCGCTTTCAAGCAAAGTCGCGCTGATGAATTTTGCATGGAAGCCAAAGTTGTCTTTTTCAAGCTCTAATACGAATGTCTCGCCTATGTCCCATTTAACGCCGGCATCATTTTCAAACGATGCACGGTAGAAACGGTCAAAGCTCATTGTGTCTGTTCCCCAAGGGTTAAGCCCGTGTGGTGAAGAAAGCCCTGTGGGGTCAGTCCACCCTGCTTTAACAATTAAACCGGGCATTCCCTCAACTCTAACGCGAGAACCGGTGTTATCGACATAAATGTGTCGCCCGAGACCCGATGTAATTGAGTTCATATGAGGGAACATGTCTCTTAATGGGGCAATGTCAGTTGCTATAACGCCAAACGCCGATTGGTTATCGGTCTCTTGAACGGGAGACTCGCCTAAACGCGGTGCGATTTTAAATTCTGCCTTTAATCTCCAGTTTTGACGTTCGGGGTCAATTTCGGTGTAAAAATATGAAAATCCGTTATGCCCGTCGGTGTATTTCGTCCCCGCGCCCGATTTCATATAAATCTTGCCGGGGAACGCTGTGTCTGTTCCCACCGCCGCTTTATCGTCAATCTGAACTGATATGGGGGCATAGTTTGTGTTGTGTCTAATTGCGTATCTTGCATATGCGTTATCGTCCACGCCGGCTGTGGTTGGGGCGGGAACGGCATTCGCGTTTCTGTATAACAAGATAAAGTTATCGCCGTTAGCTTCTGTGCTTGAACTGCCTTTACCCACAGTGCCCATGAACCATGTGCGCAACGAGGGCGCAACAGTTCGGGTGGTAAGCCCTGCTCTTACAGTCGGAACCGGGGCTTGGGTAAGGTGTGCGGGATTGGGTATTTGAGCATCTTCGCTCCATTTAGTCTCGTCACCTTTATCGGTTGTATGACGGAACGCGCCCACTCTGAAATCGTATGTTTCACCTCTTTTGAGGGTGTTCCCTGCACCATCGGCAGTAACGTTTAATACATATTCTCGTGGGAATGGGGAGTTCGGTGATTTAGTGCCGACTTCTGCCCAATCCGTTGTGCCTTCAAGCCTGTACTGAATCCTGTATTGTTGAACGTCATAAACATCGCTCCATTTTATTATAAATTCGTTTGCGTTGTGTCGGTTAAGTTCAGCACTTTTGATTACGGGTGGGTCAAGGTCAAACAGTGCTTTTTTGGGTGGTGTAGGCTCTGACAACATGAAAGTGCCTTCTTCAAAGTTTTCGGGGACTTTGCCGTCTTCGGGTTCAATCACACCAATGGCTCTTGTCCCGAGAAGCACAACTCTGTAGTCGCCGCCTAAGTTCAGCGAGAATGTGAGTGGCGTGTTTTTCCCTACGCTTCCAGTCCATGCTCTTTCTTTAACATAGTTCACTAAACCGCCGTTGGGTGGAATTCTTGCCCCAAGTTGGTTATACGCCAAAGCTGTTACTTGGTCGAAGCCGTCCCAGCCTATGTTTCCACTCCAATCAACCGAAAGCCCTACGCCGGCATCATTAGTGGCGTTGGGAATTGGGTCTAACTGAGCTAAATGTTCTGCCCCAGGGACGGGTTTTATGCTCGCCGAAAAACTCCCCGGGTTAATGGCAGGGCGCGCATCAAAGGAGTATTCCATACGCATAAGCCATATTTGTTGGCCTGACATTCCATTCCAAAGAACATAGTCGCCGCCGCCGGGCAGGTCGTAGATTTGCTCACTTGGTTCGTGACGGCGGTTATGCCCTTGATAAGCATAGAAATCGGCAACGCGAACACCGTCTTTTCTCACTTCCCACCATCTCGCGCCGTTGTCGTTAAAAGCATACATAGTAAGTCTGGCGGCGGTAACCCCTTCGGGTACCGTGAAATTGAAGTAACCGCCGGTGGCGTTACTGGTGTTGTTTAACCCGAAAATTCTTGAAATTCTTATTCCGTCAACCTCAAAAACAAACGGCTCGCCTTCAACGTTGAAAGCTTGCGTTCTGTTTGAGGTGGAGTTTTCGGGCGTGGCATGATACCTGAAAAATCCGTCTGCGCCCACAGTGAACGGAACTGAGCGCGGCGTATCTGTTATCCAGTTATCCGGCACATGACCGGGCGGCAATGGGTGTGTGCCGATAGGCAACTCATCGAATTTAGCTTCAATAACCGTTGCGTTAGGCATCCACGGTTGATATGTACTGTTGGGCAAACGCTTGTCACCGCCGGGAGCAAAACTGCCCGTTGACTGCAACTTAAAGCCTTCTTCGCTTTCTTCTTTGCCTTCGCTTTGGGTATTGTTTTCTTCACCCTGTTCGTTTTCTGTTGTTTCTTCGTTAATTTCGTCTGTTTCTTCTTTAGTCTCGTCTGTCTCATCATCAAGCTCTTCGCTGATTATTATGTCATCGTTGCCCTCATTATCACCGATTTCGATATTGTCACCTAAATCGGTTATGTCGTCAGCCCAAACAGAGCCGAAGGTGACACCGGTCGCTAAGAAAACCGTTGCCATTATGCCGCATAGAAATTTCAGTGTTCTTGATTTTGCCATGGTAAATCCTCCTTTAGAAATATAATATAACCACAATAAAACTATTTGGTTAAAAGACACATATTAATAATACCATATTAAATAATATTTGTCAATAATGAATAGTCACAAAATTTTATTTAAATTTTGTGATATTTTATTAGGAAGCGCGGCGTAGTAGAGTGGAAAGAGTGCGTCTATACTTCCCAACAAAAACATGTTTCGATTAGTGATTGCCGATAACTCATCGGCAAAGGTATACACCCACCGTCTGAACCACTCCCCGTCAAAAGGCGGTTCGGGCTGTCGGCTTTTTGCTATTTTTGAAACAGAGTTAAAATCGTGTTCTATGTTCCCCTCAAAGTTTTCCGCGCCGTTTTTAAGCCCTTGGCTATAAACTTCTTTCATATGTTTTTCTTTGACTTTTGAAAGTTCAGGTGTGTTAACCCTCAAAAACGGAAGCCTTATCAAGAAAGCATAGTGAATCAACCCTTCGACAACATCAAATCGAGGGTTTGAAAGCTCACCTAAAATCTCATCACTCAACGTAATGCCCATATTGTCAAGAATATCGACATTATTAATATCGTTAAGTGCTATTTTAAATATGTCTTTAACATTAATGTTATAAAAATTCTCATCTGTTAAGGCATATATATATTTTAACGCCTTAAAAAGTGATGCGGCAGAAAACTTTATGCTGTCGCACACGACATTCCTCTCACGATATGTAAAATTCATTTTTTTAGACAACTCACTTTCTGACAATTGACAGTTGACAACTGTCAACTGCCAACTGCCAACTGCTTTTATTTTCGTTGGAAGGACTTACAGTCGGTGCACTCGTCAAGCGTGGGGTTTGACTCGTGTGCCCCGATGTGTATTTCTTTAAGACTGCAATAATCACGCTCTTGACAGTGATTTATGCAGTTGTTGATGGTGCAGCCGATTGATTTGTTTGCAAATTGTTTCATATTTCTCACTCCTTAATAATTATATATTTATTATTAACAGAGCAAATTTCATTATGCCAAAACAATTTTTTCCAATTCGGCGATTTCGTCTATTATATAGTCGGCATCGGCAAACTCAGCGCGGTTACCAAAACCGCTTAAAAGCCCGACACAGGCTATTCCGTTATCTTTTGCCCCTGAAACATCGTGATGACGGTCACCGATAATTACGGTTTTTTTCAGCTCATCACCGGATATTTTCATGTTTTCAAGAGCATATGCTATAATCGGCGATTTCTCGTTTCTGCCATCGGGGGAGAGTTCGGCGGCTGAAATAAACTCAAAATAATCGTAGACACTAAAGTGTTTTAATATGATTTCGGTCATTATGTCGGGCTTTGAGGTTGCCACTCCAAGCCGTACACCCGCCTTTGACAAAGCCGCCAACAAAGGGCGAACTCCTTCAGTGAGCGTTGCCTCATACACCCCTTTTTTTATATAGCTCTCACGATAAATTTCCAACGCTTTACGCGCCTTTTTGTCGTCATAACCGGCAAACATTTTAAAACCCTCAATCAGTGGCGGCCCGATAAATTTAACCAACACTTCACTCGATAGTTTCTCATCACCGAATTGCTCAAGAACATGAAGGATTGTGTTGGATATTCCTTCATAAGGGTCAATCAAAGTCCCGTCAAGGTCAAATAAAACTGTGTTGTAGTTCATTTAGATTTCTCCTCGCTCTCAATCAACCTCTTCACCGCATCAACCGCACATTGGATTGCGCGAGTGTTGTCTTTGCAGATTTTATCGGGTAGACCGGCTTTAGAACGTTCGACATTCCAAAGGGCGGTGAGTACTGCTCCGGCGCGGACACCTCTTGCCAACGCCACTGAATATATGCTTGCCGCTTCCATTTCTGAGGCAAGGCAACCACATTTGATGTAGGCATTCCATCGCTGTGTAAGCTCATCGGCGATTGGCATGGTCTGTGGCTCTATTTCGCCGTAAAAACTGTCTTTGCTCTGCACAACACCCACGTGTCGGCGATTGCCGTCTGTGTCGGACGACAGGTTGTCCGCCGCATCACAAAGCGCGCGGATAACGTCAAAATCAGCCGCCGCAGGGTAGCCGTGCGGAATATACTCGCGGCTTGTCCCATCGCCGCGCACTGCCGCACTCGCGATTACTAAATCGCCGCCCGTTACCTTTAGGTTGATTCCACCGCTTGTCCCGACTCTTATAAATGTATGCGCACCGCAACGGAACAATTCTTCTATCGCGATTGCGGCTGACGGGCCGCCTATTCCGGTTGAGACAACGCTTACCTTTTCGCCTGACAACTCACCCGTATAGGTTTGATATTCACGGTTGTACGCGACTTTAACGGCGTTGTCAAGCCTTTCGGCAATAAGAGGAACTCGCCCCGGGTCACCCGGTAAAATCACATATTTGCCGACTTGCTCGCTTGTTACATTAAGATGATATTGAACATCACTGCTTACTAACCCCATAATAAAAACACGCCTTTCTTCTTACTCAATAAATAGTATAACATATACTTGAAAAATTTTCAATAAAATTATTGTGTTTTTTAAATATTTATGTTATAATTAATTCTAATGAAAGTAAAGGAAGGTTTTTCATATGAACGTCAATGTTATGGGCAGTGAGCCTGAAGTTAACGAAGAGCTTCCGTGGCTTGTGTTTAAACTGCACGATTTAGCGTATACAATCAATAGCAGGATAGTGAACGGGATTCTTCAATACCCCGAAATTGTTACCCCCGTTACTTCTGCGCCCGCGGTTTTTCGCGGAATTATGAACTCACGCGGCGGAATTCTTCCGCTTTTAGACATGAGGGCTTTGTTCAACATGAAATCTAATCAAGAGGACTATAACGCATTTGTCGAATTAGTCAACACCATAAAAAAAGAGTTCGATGAACATTTTGCCTCGCTTATGAATTCTGTGTCGAATTGGGACACGGTTGACTTCAAGCAAGCGGCTCCCTGCTTTTCTAAGTGGCGGTTTCAGGCAGTGCGCCATAAGAATAAAGAGTCGTCTGACTATAAAGACCTTCCCTTTTCGCTGCTCGAACAAACCGATGAATACATGCGGCGCGGCGAAGAGTTAAGCCTTGTTGTCGGAAGCGCGGGAGAAACCGAAGAAGCCCTCAAAACCTCTGAGCCTTATATCAAATTTAAGGCGGCAAAAGATGATATACATGCTCTTTTATCGGATGCACTTGAGGTTTATCAAGAAAAATACAAAGAAATCATCGTCACCGTTTCAGACGGAAAATCTCTTCTCGGCTTAATCGTTGACGAGGTGGTTGCTGTCGAATTTCTTGATATTTTAAGCGATGAAGAAAGCTTCCCGAAGTTTCAGAGAAGCAAATTTTTCTGTGGTGTTGCCGTAAGCACAAGAGTTCACGGCGAAATTCTTATTATTAATGAAGACTTGCTCTTGCAAATGGCGAGCGAGTTCGATAATTAATAAATTAAATTAAACATGAAAGGCGGCATTTAAAAATGAAAAAGAAAATAATTAACTCTATAGTTATTGTCGGAATGGCTCTGTGCGTTTTGGGCGGAACAATGCTGATGGTCAACGCAGCTTCTAAACCCACAATCATCAGACTTTCGACAATGGCGGCAAACATCGAGAGAAACCACGGCACCGTGTTAGAGCTTGAACTGACTATGAGGGGCAACACCCCTGTTTATGAAGCGAAAGTGCTTTCCGGCAATGTTAGCGTAGCAATCAACTTCAACGCCCTTAACGGCAGAGAAATCAGCCGCGGCGAAACCGAACGCCTTGACTCGGACGAACAAAGGCTTGTGAACGATTATTTATTCGCTACACCGCAAGGCGCGCGACAAGCCCCCACAACCACCCAACGTCCGGCGCAGACAAGACAATCCCCCCAAACACCCCGAACCGCGCAAATTTCGCCCGAGCGCGCAGCACAAATAGCGGTAGCAAATGTAGGCGGCGGCACGGCAAGGGATATAGACTTAGAAACCCGAAACGGCAGACTGATTTACAAGGTTGAAGTCCACCATTTATACACAGAACACGAGGTAGATGTGTGCGCTATGACGGGTGTCATCTTAGGCAGAAGAATAGATGATTAAGTTTAAAGGCGATTTGCTCTTTGCTTTGTTTTCGTTGCTTTTTATTTGCGGTTGCCTTTTTGCTTTGTTTACGTTTAACTCGTCTGATGAACAAGTGTTTATAAAAGTCTCAAAAACAGTTGCGGAGCAAGAGGCTGTTCTTGAGACACCGAAAATCAACATCAATTCCGCTACGCAAGAGGAGCTTACGGCTCTTCCCGGAATAGGTGAGGTTCGTGCCGCCGACATTATTGCATACCGCGAACGCATAAACGGCTTCACAAGAATAACCGAGCTTATGGAAGTGAGCGGAATTGGCGAGAGTATATTTGAGAATTTGAAGGATTTGATTACAGTTGTTTAATATTTTCAAGAAAAAACCAGAAAAACCAGAAAAATCGGAAATTTATGTTAAATATTTCAACGCGCTTGTTCAATTTTTGCAAAGAATTGAAGCCAATCAAGCGCGTGCTTTCTCGTCTGATGATGCCATAATCGCCACCATGAAAAAAATCGAAAACAGGCAAAAAGAGTTCACCGTTCAGCTTGAAACGATTGACGATTTCATGAACGGAGAAAATGCGGTATATGAGACACAGCTTAAAGCGCAATTAGAAATGTTGATTTCACTCGCCGACAGCGTTGAAGATTTTTATCGCATTTCGAGCGAGAGCGCGCCGTCTGTGAGCCTGTGGGAAATTATAAAGAAGAAGCTTCGTGCCGGGGGGATTGTCCCCATCGATGACGTTGGCGTTGCTGTGGATTTTACACGGCATAAAATTGAGGCAGTCGCGCAAGACGAAACACTGCCGAACGGCTATGTGGCTAAGATTCTAAAATGCGGTTATATTTACAAAGGCGCGGTCTACAGAAAAGCGATTGTCGTTGCAAATAAAATAAATAAAGAAGGGGATGTCTAAAAATTTGAAAATAAATCCCCGTAAATAGGGGAGAACATATTTTCAAAGCGCGTTTGCGCAGAAAGGGGATGTCTAAAAGAATGAAGGTTGGAATAGATTTTGGAACGTCTACATCGGAAATAGCTTACGTTAATTCGAGTGGGATTCACGTGCTTCCAAACCACGTGGGAGAGTTAATCACACCATCAGTTGTGTATTTGCCCTTAAGCGGTGAGCCGTTAGTTGGGCAAGAGGCAAAAGAAAAAGCGTTTGTTGAGCCTGAAAACACATTCATAGAAGTCAAGAGACTGTTCGGGCAAAACGCCGTTCTTGAAGCGCGCGGCAAAACTTATACGCCGGTTGACATAGCCGCAATGATTATAAAATATTTGGTGGATTGCGCGCAAACACATACGAAAGAGCAGATTGATTCGGCGGTGATTACCGTCCCGGCTTACTTCACCGACTCACAGCGCACTGACGTTATGGCGGCAGGAAAAGCGGCAGGGCTATCGGTTGAGCGGATTATTAACGAGCCGACTGCCGCAAGCCTTGATTACGGAATCGAACATATGCGTGATTGTAAGCATATATTGGTCTATGACTTAGGGGGCGGAACCCTTGATGTCACCGTGCTTGAATTGTTTGAGGGCGTTGTCGATGTTAAATCAAGTTGCGGAAATAACGCGTTAGGCGGCAAAGACTTTGACGAGACACTTATATCACATATAACCGATAAAATTAAGCGCGTTGAAAACGTTGATGTGACAAAAGATGCGCGTGCAATGATGCGAATTAAAATGGAAACCGAACGGTGTAAAATCGCGCTGAGTGACAAGGACGAATATCTTTTCGAGTTGCCGTTCTTATATACAAAAGGTAAAGACAACGAGCCGTCGGGCTATACCGAAAAAATCAGCCGTGAGTTGTTTGAAACGTTGGTTAAACCGCTGATTTATTCAACGGACAAGCAAATCAAGACAGCACTTTCTGATGCGAATTTACAGCCTGAGGATATTGACTTGTGCCTTTTAATCGGCGGTAGCACGCGAATTCCTCTTGTACATATGTTTTTAAATCAGACATTTGGTTTTGAGCCGAAAGTGTTTGTTGACCCCGATTTGGCAGTGGTGCGCGGTGCGACAATTCAAGCGGGCGTTTTGAGCG
>WRLV01000061.1 GCA_009777445.1 Oscillospiraceae bacterium
TGCCGTTTAAGCCGCGGACGCGTCGGGTCGCTCTTCAGCGTTGCCCTGTTTTGCCGCAATAAAAGTATTGGTTATTTTTGGAAGATTATTCCATTTACACTTAACGGTTTATAGTTCCGAATAATCCACCCGTAAGCAGTTTCAAGATTCCCATGCCAACTTGACCTAACATAAAGCGGTCTACACCTAAAGAACCGAAAAACAATGAAACAATTAACATTGTTGTCGGGCTTTTTATCTCCGTGGATTGAACCGCCATGAATTGAGAATCGTCCAGCGTCAGCAATTTCTCGCGCAGTGTTGCTGTCTGTTCGGCTGGGAACGATTTTCCATTCGTCATTAAGTACATATCTACTTTATCAGTTTGCATACGAACCCCTCTCTATTAAACCCAATCCGAGCCATCTTTCGGTCTAAGGCTGCCGGTAAGAATGCGAATAAAGTCCACCAACGCAAGAATGCCGAAAACACCCGCTGTCAGTAATTTTAATACACCCATACCTGTGTAGCCGAGGTAGAAGCGGTCTACGCCAAGTCCTCCAAGAAAGAATGACAGAAGGATTGCGGTTGTTTTGTTTTTCATGATACATGCTCCTTATTATTAATATTTGCGTTCTTGTGCTGTCTAAAAAAGTACACTTTTTTAGATTTGTGAAACTTAGACAAAAATCAACGCGTTATATGTCTAAAATATAAAAAATTGTTAAATTTTAGAAAAACGCTTGACTTTTTGCTTTTCTTTGTGCTATAATGTTGTTGTTCAAGGCTGTCTAAAAAAGTGTACTTTTTTAGACAGCCTTTTATTTTTCTCGACAGGAATTTTTATACTCTTCTAATTTGTTATAAAACGTGGCGCGGCAAAATCCGCATAAAGTCGCTATTTCAGCGGTTGTTATTTCGCCGTGTTCCCACTGCCTCACCAACTCCCCGAAATTTTCGGGGGCTTTTTTTGTTGGTCTGCCGAATTTAACGCCTCTTGCCTTCGCGGCGGTTATTCCTTCGGCTTGACGTTTATGAATGTTATCGCGCTCACTTTGCGCCACAAACGATAGAATTTGTAGCACTAAATCGGCGATAAAAGTGCCCATTAAATCTTTGTTTAAACGCGTGTCTAAAAGCGGCATGTCAAGCACGGCGATGTCAACGCCTTTTTCTTTGGTTAAAACGCGCCATTGATTTTGAATTTCTTCGTAATTGCGCCCCAAGCGGTCAATGCTCGGTATGTAAAGTATGTCGCCTGTCTTTAAAATTTCAAGCAGCTTTTGATAGTTCGGGCGTTTAAAGTCTTTGCCCGATTGCTTGTCAAGGAAAGTGTTGCTTTGCGGAATTTTTAATTTCTGCATTGCTGCTAACTGTCTGCTTTCGTTTTGCTCTAACGCGCTAACACGAATATAACCAAATTTTCTCATATATTTGCCCACTCTTTCTTTTTGGTATTATTTTCGCACAAAAAAGCAAGGCAAACAAGCCCCTGACGGACAGTTGACAATTGACAGTTGAGAGTTATGTAGGGGACGGGCTTGCCCGTCCCGAAATAGATGTTTGTAAAAGAAAAGAACACCGCCCGACAAAAAAACTGTCGGGCGGTGTAGCTGTTATAATTTCAAATCCGTCGCCGCAAGGCGACACCAAAACTGTCAACTCTCAACCGTCAACTGTCAACTGCCGTCAGTTATCCTCCGGCTCAATCGCTGTTGGAGCATCGGGATTTTGAAGCTTGACTCCGGGCTTTAACCGACTTGGCTCTTTAAGCCCCAACAACAAATTGATTTAGTTCCCTGATTGTCATATCAATAGGTTCAATATTGCGTTCTTTTGCGTGTTTGATGATTGCGCGATAATCGTATCGTGCATTACCAAACGGGTCTAACCCTAACCCACCTTCTTGGTCGATTATATCATCAAGCTCGCAAATCTTATCAAATTCGACATACAAGAAAAATCACCGCCTTCTATACTCATTATACCTCATATTATTTGATTTGTCAATCCGCTATAAATTTTTATTGTTTTTATTGCTTAAAAAAGCAAATTAATGCGTTTGGTCTGAAAAACTTATTATAAAGAGTTGAAAAACATCTGAAAGTATGTTATAATTAAATCGGATAATAAAAAACAGGCTTTAGAAAGGACAAACTCTATGAATTCAGCTATTCTGAATTGCCCTAAGTGTGGGCATTCGTTAGATATGAGTGATGCTATTCAACGTCAAATTGAAGAGGGGTTGAAGAAAAAAAGCGTTGAACAAAGTGCTAACCTTCGCAAAGAATATGAAGACATTACCGACAAAAAAATTGATGAAGCTATCCACAAAGAAAAAGCTAAGACACAGCGCGAAACCGCTCAACTCCACTCGCTGTTGAAAACCGAAAAAGAAAGCAACAAAGAGCTTCAACAGAAGATGTCGGCATTGATTGACGAGTTGAGCAAATCTAACAAAGACAGAGAAACCGCCGAACTTAAAGCCAAAGAGAAACTCCTCGAAAAAGAAAAGGAAATACGCAGTGAAGCGCGAAAACAGGCTAATGAGGATAATTACGTTAAAATTCGCGAACAAGAAGAAATCATTCGCAAATTAAACCAACAACTCACCGAAGCAAAGCAAGTCGCCGCGCAAGGTTCTCAGCAATTGCAGGGGGAAATTCTTGAGCTTGACCTTGAAGCCGGCTTGAACGAGGCCTTTAAGGTTGACAGCATTACAGAAGTCAAAAAAGGTGAGCTCGGGGCAGACATACGGCATATTGTTAACAGCCCGTCTTTGCGAAATTGTGGGTTAATTCTTTGGGAGTGCAAAAACGCAAAATACTGGGCTGAAAAGTGGGTTGATAAGCTTAAAGAAACGTTACTTAACGAGAAGGCGCAAATAGGTGTTATTGTTTGGAATTCGCCTAACAATAACGATGATTACAAGCAAATTTCCGCGAACATATGGGTGATTAAACCACGCTATGCGGTGATGATTGCGACATTATTGCGTGATGCTTTAACGAAAATATCTATTGTGAACAGGAATAACGAGGGCAGAGACGTAAAGACCGAAATGGTTTACAACTACCTCACAAGCGGCGAATTCAGCAACCGCATAGGCGCGATTATGGAAACCTACGACAAAATGCGCGATGTGCTTGAAAAAGAAAAGAAACAAACCAATAAAAGATGGGCAGAACAGGCAAAACTAATAGATAACGTCACCAATAATCTTGCACTAATGGGCGGCGATTTAAAAGGCATTGCAGGGAAAGAAATTATAGCGTTGCCGGAGTTTGACGGATAATTTAGAGCATTGATTTTTAGGCTTTAATAAAGGAATATAGGCTGAACGGAGGGCATAAATGCAGATTGTTTTCGGATTGCGTAAGGATATAATTACAAACGATGTGTTTGCCTATCTCAAATTAGGCTCTAAATATATAGAATGTATCGTTTCAGATGTTTTAGGCAAGATAGAAAAGATAAACTGGTTCAACAACGGCGTGGTCTGTTTTGATTGTTCTGTAGGGGAAGAGTATTTAGATTTTGCAGAAGCTGCGGAAGAGGTAAATCAGTCCGCGAAGTTCAATAAACTGTTTAAACAGGTGGAGGAGGTAGTTATAGATGTCGGAACTTATAGTGGACGGAATTAGTTATAAATTAAAAACCCCTGAAGGAATTCCAACCGTTGAAGTAAAAGATATTCAAAATAAACATAGTGCGGCATTGCGATTGAATGAAAAAGGGAGATTCTTTATAGTATCGTCTACATTCCCGAAGATGGGGAAGCGTTACTTTGAAATGCTGTATGTTGCAGAAATTAATAAGGGTAGGATATGGGGAAACTAAAAAAATATAAAATAGGCAATCATTATCTATATATAACATCAAAATGCACTCCCGGCGGTGAACCACCCCATATACATTCAAATAAAAGCAAGATGTTGTCGCCCTCATCAGCCGGCAAATTATGGGTAAATTCAGACGGAACATCTAAAGTAGAAAAAAGCGGTGGGGCTTCAACACAAGAATTAAAGGCAATAAAAGATTGGCTTTTAGATAATATTGCTGTTGTTCAAGGCGAGTGGGAGAAATTAGGCGGAAACTGGGTGTGGTTTAGTAAAATTTAATATAATACGAGCCTAAGCTATGCAAAGTCTATGAAAAGGAGATACCACTTTGACTAATAAAATCGGTGAAAGAAATACAGAGTTTTTGTTAAAGGCAATGGTTGGCATTGAAACGATTGAAGAGTGCCGCAATTTTTTTGAGGACCTGTGCACAATCCAAGAATTAAAAGAGATGGGGCAAAGGTTTTATGTGGCGAAACTGTTGTCCGAAAAGCGTGTGTATAACGAAATTGTGCAGCTTACCGGTGCCAGCACCGCCACCATCAGTCGCGTGAACCGCGCCCTTCAATATGGTAGCGGTGGTTATCGCGCCGGCTTTCAGCGCGCTGAAGAACATGAGCAGTTATAATCACTTTGCGCGGTTTTATGACCTGCTGCAAAAAGAAAGCGAAAACCCTGTTGATTATATCGCTTTAGCGGAATATATTGACCGCTTGTTCGGCAAAAAGGGCGAGGGCATTTTGTTGGACTTAGCTTGCGGCACAGGGGAGTTAAGCATCGCACTTTCACGCTATGGCTACTCTCTAATCGGCGTGGATAGTTCTGAGGATATGCTTAGTGTCGCGTTCAACAAAGACAGCGGCGCGCCGATTCAATACGTCTGTCAAGATATGAGAGAGCTTGACCTTTATGGGACTATTGATTATTGCGTTTGCGCCTTAGACGGCATAAATCATCTAACCGAAAAAGCCGATGTTCAAAAAGTTTTCGATAGAGTTTCTCTTTTTATGAACAAGGGTGGGTTGTTCTTTTTTGACGTTAATACAATTAACAAACACAAGAATATTTTAAGCAACAACACATTTATATACGACCTGCCATCGGTGTACTGTGTGTGGCAAAATTATTACGTGGGCGATGGGTTAACCGAAATCAGACTCAATCTATTCGAGAAAATGGGTAAAACCAACGATTATAAGCGGCACGATGAAAGTTTCTCGCAAAGAGCCTATTCCTTATCTGAAATTGAGCAAATGGCTGAAAGAGCGGGTTTTCGCATAGTCTCATGCTACGAATGGCTTGGCGAACTTCCTGCAAATGAAAAGAGCGAGAAGGTTGTTTTTTTGGCGGTTAAAAATTAATTGAAACACGAAAGGTAAAAAAATTGGGGAAAATTGTAAGAGCCATTTCGGCTGACGGAAGTGCTTTTTGCGCTGCTATTGACTCTCACGACATCGTGAGCGAGATTTTCAAGTTGCACAATACAACGAATGTCGCCGGGGCGGCACTGGGGCGGCTTGCCACTGCCGCATCTCTTATGGGTTCTTTAATGAAAAACGAGCGCGACCGCCTTACTTTGAGGGTTAACGGCGGCGGCCCGGGAGGCTCTATGGTTGCTGTTTCGGACCATTATGGGAATGTCAAGTGCTACACCGAAAACCCACAGTTCTCACTGCCGCTTAACGCTAAAGGAAAGCTTGATGTGGGGGGCTATGTCGGTAAAAACGGCTTCTTATCGGTTATAAAAGATTTAGGATTAAAAGAGCCATATGCTACCGCATCCCCACTTATAACAGGCGAGATTGGCGATGACATAGCCTCTTATTATGGCATGAGCGAACAAATCCCGACTGTTTGCGGCTTAGGGGTTTTGGTAGTTCCTGAACAGCGTGTAAAGGCGGCGGGAGGTTTTCTCATTCAACTCATTCCCCCCATCAATGAAAGTGCTTTAGACTTAATAGAGGAAAACATAAAAACCATGAGCAGTGTCACCGCTTTGTTAAGTAGCGGAAAAACCGTTCAAGACATAGCTTTAGACGGGCTGTCCGGGCTTGAACCTCAAATTTTAGACACTTTTTCGGCTGAATATCACTGCGATTGCAGTCGCGAACGCACAGAATCTGTGCTAATCAGCCTTGGAAAATCAGAGCTTGAAGAATTAAGCAATCCGAATGGCACGCCGGTTGAAATTTGCTGTCATTTTTGTAATAAGAAGTATCATTTTTCATACAATGAAATTAGAGATTTATTGGAGGGCTTATGAAAGAAATTAGTTTAGGAATGGCACGTGCTGTCATTTTGGCGGCAGGTGATGGCAAACGCATGAATTCGGCAAAGCCGAAGGTTTTGATGAACGTTTTGTTTCAGCCGATGTTGGGTTGGGTGCTTGACTCGGTTGAGGACGCGGGAATAAAACACGAAAACACCGCTGTTGTAGTAGGCAGTAACGCCGAACAGGTGTTAGATTATCTCGAAAAAAGAGAAGGAAACTATCCCCACTTCTTCCAACATGAAAGAAAAGGAACCGGGCATGCCGTGTTACAAGCATTTACACAAGCGGAAGAGTCTGCCACAGCTCAAGTTAAGCCAGCGAGTGGGCTATTGCAAATAAAGCAAAAGTTTCCACGGTTTGCCGCCGGCGGCTCGCCGGATGATGATGTTTTAGTCTTGTGTGGTGATGCGCCGTTTATGAATTCGCAAACTATTAAAGATGCGTATATTCAGCATAAAAAAGACGATAACGATATAACGGTTATAACCGCTAAGGTGGAACCCGCCGGAAACTACGGGCGAATTAAGAGAGACAAAAACAGCAACCGTCTGATTTCTATTGTCGAGATGAAAGACTGCTCACCTGCCGAACTTTTAATTAACGAGGTTAACAGTGGGGCATATTGGTTTAAAACTGAACGACTTTTATGGGCGTTGCCGCAACTTCAAAACAATAATAAAAGCGGCGAGTTTTACCTTACCGATACGGCGCAATTGCTTAATCAAAAAGCCGGCACTTATACTGCCGATGACAGCGTTATCGTGTTGGGGGCAAATGACAGACGGCAGTTGCGCGAACTCAATGAATTAATGGCAGACAAGATTTACGACCGCCACTATTCAGAAGGGGTAGACATAATCGGGCATAACGTAATTATCGGGAAAGACGTTAAAATCGCCAGAGACACGCTAATCATGCCCAACACCATAATAAAGGGCAAAACCTCAATAGGAAGCGGTTGCGTAATAGGCCCCGACACTTATATTGACAACTGCACAATCCACGAAAATGTTGTATTAAACTCAGTTCAAGCTTTTGATTCAACAATCGAAAATAACGTGAAAGCAGGGCCGTTTGTGCATATACGCCCGGGAACGGTGTTGCGTAAAGGCGTTAAAATTGGTGACTTTGTCGAGGTGAAAAATTCACAAATCGGCGAGGGAACATCATTAGCCCACCTCACCTATATCGGCGACAGCGATGTGGGCAAAAAAGTCAACTTCGGCTGTGGCTGTGTAACGGCAAACTATGACGGACTCGGAAAATATCGCACTGTTATAGGCGATAATGCGTTTATCGGCTGTAATACGAACTTGATTGCTCCGGTCGAAGTCGGCGCGAACTCCACCACTGCCGCCGGTTCTACGATTACTAAAAACGTTCCCGATGGCGCGCTTGCGATTGAGAGAGGGCAGATGAATATCAAAGAAAATTGGTATAAAAACAACTTGCGCGTGCGCAAGGCGGAGGAGAAAAAGGGGAACGCCTAAAAACGCTCTTTGTAAAAAAATAAAATCACGCTTGTGGAAAAGGGGAAAATCTAAAAATGAACATTCATGGTAAAAACATAAAAATATTTGCGGCGAATTCAAATCCTGCCGTGGCGTTGGGTATTGCTAAGAAATTAGGTCTACCTCTAAGTGATTCTGAGGTAACAATGTTCAGCGATGGTGAAATTTCGCTGAATATCAAAGAAACCGTGAGGGGTTCAGATGTTTATGTGGTTCAGTCAACCTCTTCCCCCGTGAACGACCATATTATGGAACTTCTCATAATGCTTGACTCGTTTAAGAGAGCAAGTGCCGGGCGAATTACGGCGGTTATTCCTTATTATGGGTATGCACGGCAAGACAGGAAGGTGAACTCGCGCGATGCCATTTCGGCGAAGTTGGTGGCAGATTTAATCACTGTCGCCGGAGCGGACAGGCTTCTCACTATGGATTTACATTCCCCCCAAATACAAGGATTTTTCAATATTCCGCTTGACCATCTTCAAGGTATCACGATTTTAGCCCCGTATTTTAAAGACCGCGTCGACAAAAACCCTGACGATTTTATCTGCGTGTCGCCCGACTTAGGCTCGGTAAACAGAGCGCGGGCATTTTCTCACAAAATCGGGACAAACCTTGCGATTATCGACAAACGCCGCCAACGGGCGAACATGAGCGAGGTTGTAAACATCATCGGAAGTGTCAAAGGCAAGAGCGTTATAATTGTCGATGACATGATTGACACGGCAGGCACTCTTTGCAATTCTGCAAGGGCAATCATGGAAGAGGGCGGAGCTAAAGAAGTCTTTGCTTGTGCGACACACGGTGTTCTTTCGGGCGATGCGACTGAGCGAATTAAAAACTCTATGCTTAAAGAAGTCGTATTGTTAGACACTATTGCCATTACGCCGGATAAAATTTCCCCCAACATGAAAATATTGACAATCGAACATGTTTTCGCCAAAGCAATAGAACATATCTATACAGATAAGCCGGTAACCCCGCTTTTTGTATAGCCGGCGAGCCGTTGATTTAACTTGTGCTTGTATAAAGGTGGTATTTAAAAATGAATAATAATTATAAGAAAAACGAAACCCCCGATGATAAAGATTCGCCGGGTGCGCAAATTACCGCTCATTCTTATAAGTTAGGTGGGCTTGTTTGCTTGTGCATGGTTTTAAAATATTTAGCGGCGTTTTTTGCAAGTTTGGCAGACCTTAACAGCAATGTTGGGTTTATTTTGCAGTTTATATTAAGCGGCATAGTGGCAAATGGCGTTTTAGCGTTCGCTGTGTATAAAGTTTTTGAATATCGCGGCGTATTTCAAGATGAAGATTTTTCGTTTAACACACCGCTTTTGAATTTGTCTCTATTACTTGGCGCGGGTTATTTTTGCGTTTTTGTCTCTAACGCAATGTCGCGATTTTTAGTCCCCGTTAGATATGATATTACCGGGCTTAATGGGGTTGTTGACGTGACGGTTTTAAGCGGTTTTAAATTCTTTGTCTTTTGCCTGTTCACCGTGATTATTATTCCGGTGGTGGAAGAGTTTATATTCAGACGAATGGTCTTACAGCAACTGCGCAAATTCGGCGATTGCTTTGCAATTATGGTGACAGCCCTTTTGTTTGCAGTCGCGCGCGGTGACACGAGCGAGCTTCTATACTGCTTTGTGGTGGGTGTCATGTTGGGCTATCTTGTAATTTGGACAAACTCCATTATCCCGTCAATGGTTGCCCATGTTTTAATAAGTGTTTTGAATATTTTAGACATACAAGCGTTCAGCTTTCCGCCGGAAGAATCGGGTGTTACACTTTTACAGACATTCCTGTTAATTTTGATGGTAATGGGTTTCTTCGCTGCTTTATATCTAATTTTTATTAAAAGCTTTAACACCAAAAACAACTGCGATGACATTACAACAATAAATAAAGTAAGCTCTATTTTAGTAAACCCCGTCATCGTTTTCGCCATTATGCTGAATATCTTGCTTTATAACGCAATTTAACTTCCTAAGTTCAACTTTCTGACATCGGGGGCCTCTGAAAAGGTTATTGCGTTGTAGATGAAAATTACGGCATCGTAGTCTTCGACGGTGACAAATTGGCGGTAGTCAACGTTTATATACCGCATGTCTAAAATCGTAATCTCAGCGTAGTTTTTCGCCAAAAACGGAATCAGGCAGTGCGCAAATGAGTCCTTAAACACCAACAAATTCCCTGATGAAACAGGCAGTTTTGTTTTGATTTTCATAACAGGCGAGTTTTGCCCCAGAAAGCTGGCGTATTTGTCTTTTTTGTCAAGATATTCTCTAAAATAAAGCGAGTCGTGGGGTGTGAAGCCGTCTGCTCCTAAAATTTCTAACGTCAATTCGGGTTCTTTGTCTTTAAGTATATAGTAATCTATGGCATCAGGCTCAATGCGGCTGTCAAGGGTTTTTGAAAACAGCGTGCCGCGAAAATCGTCACTCACCCTTTCAACCTCAAAATCATCTGCATTAAACGCTACGAAACCCATTATCCGCGCGGCTTCTTCATAAGCGAGGTATGCGGCAAAAGAAGTCCAGTGATGGTCGGTTCTGTAGAATATATATTTATCGCGGTTTTGGTTGAGGGAATGGCTCACACTTATCGGGGTAATGCCTTTAAGAAAATTTTCACAGTCTGAAATATAACTTTCCATGTCGCCGATAAGTGCCGTGCGCGCGATTGTCGGTATTGTGTCGTTGTAAATTCCAATCGCGTTGGGCGCGAGCATGAAATAAGCAGGAACACTCGCGTGCCTTGAAGCAAACCCGTTTATTGCTTCAAGGTTTCTTTCGCTTTCACTGAACTCAGGCTTGCTCCACGACTGAACCATTCTTCCGTCAAAGGTGAATACGCCTGCAATTTCCACTTTTCCGACAGCGCGTTCTGAGTGGTTTTTAATATTAATCCACTGTTCTCTGCCGATAAACATGTCGGATGTCCACTTGTCAAAGCCGTCCATGAACTTTTTATTGCCGATGGTTTCAAGAGAAAACTCAGGAAAAACTTCAAGATAACGGTTTTCATTTTCAGAAAATGGATATTCTTCTTTTGGGGCGGCAATAAGCGAAAGAAGAGAAAACCCGGACAAAATCAACGAGAAAACAATAAGCATAAGTTTCTTATAAAACATAGTTTTAGATTTCCCCTTTCAGTTGTTGGTTTTCCACAACACCTGTGCCGCCGTGATAAACAATCATTGAGGTTCTCCCGTCGTTTTAATCCAACAATTTTTTAATCTCTTCGCTCGACACACCACTTAAGCGTAGTTTTTCCTCTAAGTCGCGTTTGGCTTTTTCTATGCCTTCTTGTAACCCTCTTGCGATACCTCTTTCAATGCCTTCTTCCATGCCTTCTTGTCTGCCTTCTTGTCTGCCTTTTTGTATACCCCTTTCCATACCTCTTTCCATACCTATTAAAATCCCCTCCTGCCTACCCTCCTCCTTCCCCAATCTCCGACTAACAGAGAGGTTTGTAGTTAGGTCGGCTTCCCATTTGCGTCTTGCCCTGTATTTTGCGATTGCGTGTTCGTCTTTACTTATTGTATTTAAAATTTCGGTAGCCATAGCGATTTCCTCCTTTACCCTCATGGTTTCGCCAATTTTAGCTTTAAACTGCGGATTATCCGCGT
>WRLV01000062.1 GCA_009777445.1 Oscillospiraceae bacterium
AATATTTAGAATCTGTAAAGAAACTTATCGCAATAAAGGCAACCGAGGACTTTTACGAACAACGCTTATCGCTGCAATTTTCAATCACAAACTGAGGGCAAAATGAGTTATGGGACAGGTCTACTAAAAACAGCCAGTTTGGAGGTAAGTATGACGAACAATTGACAATTGACAATTGACAGTTGACAGTTATTGTGTCCGCTACGCGGACGGATTTGAAATTATTTCAAATTGTGGAGGTTGAGGTGTAATGACAAAATGGTTTAACCAAGCCGTAATAAATTATACGTATTCCGATTATGAGGGTTACAGCGACCGAAAGGAACTTGCGGCTTTGCGGTTATTGTTGAAGAGAGCTGAATCGTTTGACGAGGCGGTATTTACTTATAATGCGGCGGAAAATAGTGTTTGTGATTGTTATGATGTTTTAAAAGGAGCTTTAGGCATTGCCGCAAAACGCGCAAAAGGATACGATGATAATATTTTTGTAATGGCAAGGTCTGAGTTTGGTACAGAGCAATATATAAAAGCCATGGAAAAAGCCGAGAAATTTGCAAGTTGCGAATTGGAATTAAAGAGAATTGGAAGAATAAATGCCGTTAAATCAGGGGAGTTGGCTAAGGCTCGAGCTACAATATAGCCAACGATACCCAACGCCATGAAAACGAAAAGGAGCGAGTTTTTATGAAGAGGGAAAAAGTGATAAGAATTTTAAAATTTTGTAAAGGCATTGACAGGGAAATAGCATACAATAAACTTAGAATCAAAGAGCTGCAAGAACGCCTTAACAACGCGGGCAGAAGTGTCTCTTTTGTTAAAATGTCGGGAAATAAATATAACGCTTCTGACCCTACCGCCGCCCTTGTGCTTAACAGTGAGTACATAAAAGAACTATGTGAAAAAAATGACTTACTTAATAACTTAAAAATCGAAATATCGCAGGAAGTTGACAAGCTAAATATTGTTCAAAAAACAATTATCTACGACTTCTATATAAAAGGCTTTCCGTGGGCAAAAATTTATACCAAAATCCACTACAGCGACACACAAGCTAAGACCCACCGGAAAGCAGGGCTTGAAATATTAGGTGAATATTTTGAAAAAAATGAAAGTATAACAAATTTCAATTATCCAAAATAAAAACCGCCTGTTACCGCCTATTTTATATAGTAAAATAAAATCGTAGAAGTATGACCGGAGGGGCGAAAAGCAGAGGAAAGAGAGGGCACCTAATATGGACTTCACGCAAGATAATGACTGGAAACCCTTTGAAATATAGTAGCTCATTTAAAACCTGCAAAAAAACAATCATATACACCCCCCTTAATTCCGAAACAACTGAATAGGAGCGGAGGAGATTATGTCAAAGACAAATCGTAAAAGAGGAGCGCAACCCGGACACCCACCCCAAGGCGGCGCACCATACGGAAATATCAACGCTGTTATTACTGGCGCGTACATGAAAATATACGGTGTCTTATTGAGCGATGAAGAGAAGGAAATTGTCGATGAGGTTGTCGGGCAGGGCGTGCAACGGCGCGGTTCGCTTTTACATTTGTTAGCGACATTCCGAATAAGAGAACGCCGACTTATGCAAGACATAAACGAAATAAGGGGCGGTAATGCCGAATTACTGACCCGCCGAACTCACAGCCTTGTTGAACCTTCCGGGAAAAAGGCAGAGGACGGGCGAGAGGTTTTAAAATTAGTTAAAATCAATAAAGAGGAAGAGCCGCGCCGCGAATTGTTACAACGTTTTGAAGATGCGCTAACTCGAATACAAACAGAAATTCGCCGCACTGAGGACAGCATAAGGCAATATGATATAGGTTGGCAGAAATTAGAACTCGAAAGACAAAAAGCCACAGGTGAATATAACATAAATCCGGACATTCCCTAAGAAAACTAAAAAGATAAAAAGGTACTTCCGGGGCGATTTTGCCCGATGCGGGTTCCGTGAGTCCGGCGTATGTTTAGTTACGAAAAATTTTTTATCGCTTCCGCGATTTTTTTGTGAAAGGTTTTGCTTATGAAACTATATAGCGCAAAAGCAATTGCACGAATTTTGGATTTATCGGAACGCCGCGTTCGTCAAATGAAAGACCAAAATATTATACGTGAGTTTAGCGGCAAGTCGGGGCTTTATGAGCTTATCCCTACCATTCACGCATACATTAATTATATACGAAATCGCAATCCCGACAGTGCTGAGAACGTTGACTATAACACCGAGCGAGCTTTGCTCATGCAAGCAAAACGGCGCGGGATTGAATTTGACTTAGGTTTAAAAGAGCGAGATTTGCACACGGCAAATGACGTTGAAACGGTTATGGCGAGTATGCTTATAAACTTTAAGACCCGTTTAATGTCGATTCCGGCAAAACTTTCCCCGGCGTTATCTAAAAAGACCGACAAGGCGGCAATACACAGGATATTAAAAGATTCCATTGACGAAGCCTTAAATGAGCTTGCGGGATATGATGAATTATTTAGGAGGGCGGACAATGAAAGCGGCAACACATGATTTATTTAAGCGGATATTTGCCGAGTTGCAACCGCCGCCCGATATGACGATAGCAGAGTGGGCGGACAAATACCAAAAGTTACCCACGAAAACATCATCAGAACCCGGACAATGGCGGACAAGCCGCGTTCCTTATATGCGGGAAATTATGGGGGCAATATCCGATATTAACACAAGTAAAGTTGTTGTTATGAGCGCGGCGCAAGTTGCGAAAACATACGCCTTGATATTAAATACAATCGGGTATCATATCCATTATGACCCTTGCCCGATTATTGTTGTACAGCCGAATGTAAAGCCGATGGCGGAGGCCTTTAGTAAAGAAAAACTTGCGCCTATGCTTCAGACCACGCCCGTGTTGGCGGGCAAGGTCAACGAAAAGAGCCGCAACAGCGGCAACACTATTTTGCACAAAGAGTTCCCCGGCGGTTACGTTACCATTGTCGGGGCGAACTCACCCGTGGGGCTTCGTAGCCGTTCGGCGCGGGTGTTGCTTGCGGACGAAATAGACGGCTACCCGCCGACAGCGGGCAAAGAGGGAGACCCGCTTTTGCTTGCGTCAAAGCGGCTTACCACCTTTTGGAACAAAAAAGAGGTTTTTATTTCAACGCCGACGGTTAAAGGCATATCAAGAATTGAAGTTGAATTTGAAAACAGCACACAGGAAATATGGCATGTCCCCTGTCCCGATTGTGGGGAGTTACAGGAGTTAGAGTGGGCGGGAGTTAGTTTTGACAAAGACAACCTTAACGAAATCAATTATATATGCGCGAAATGCGGCGTTGTAAATAGCGAGGTTGCGTGGAAAGAACGCTTTACAAAGGGTAAGTTTATACCGCGCTTCCCCGATAGAAAAGTACGGGGTTTTCACTTAAATTCCCTTGCTTCGTTGCTTATTGAGTGGCAAGAAATTGTTGAAAAGTTCCTTTTGGCAAACGATGAAAAGAAAAAAGGAAATATCGAACCCTTGAAAGTCTGGACGAACACCGAGATGGGGCAGACGTGGGAAGAGGAAGGAAACGAAATTGAACCGTCCGCGCTTTATAAGCGGCGCGAAAAATACAACGCCGAGGTTCCTAACGAGGTTTTATTTCTTACTGCCGGGGTTGACACGCAAGATGAGCGTTTTGAAATTGAGGTTGTCGGGTGGGGTGAGGAAAAAGAAAGTTGGGGCATACAATACAAAATCATTTATGGGAATTTAAGGCAAGAGCAGATATGGACGGATTTACACGTTTTTTTGAATCAAGTTTTTACCCGTGCAGACGGCACGAAACTTAAAATTTCGCGGGCTTGTATAGATGCCGGTGGGCATTTTTTCAACGAAGTATGCGCGTTTTGCAAGCCGCGTTACCCCACCGTCCTTCCGATACGCGGCAAGGGCGGTTTTGATGTGCCGTATATTCCCCGTGCTTCTAAAAATAACAGGGCAAACACGCCTATGTTTACGTTAGGTGTTGATACGGGCAAACACACAATATATCAGAGTTTGCAGATTGAAGAGGAAGGGGCTAATTACTGTCATTTTCCCAAAGATAAGGGGCGCGGATATGATGAGCAATATTTTAAAGGATTGACATCAGAGCGTATGGTTTTAGTTTATAAAAGAGGAAAATCGCAGTATGTATGGAAATTGAAAGATGGCGGCTTTAAACGTAACGAGCCGCTTGACTGCCGAAACTATGCCCTTGCTGCTCTTGAAATAAGCAATGCCACGCTTAAAAGAGAAAGCACCGAGAAACCCGTTGCAAATAGTCGTGGGCGGCGTAAAAGAGGGGGTTTTGCATAATGGGAATTAATTTACTGACGGCTCAAAAACATCTTGACGAATGGCTTAAAGCTGAGCTTGAATTAACAAGTCACCAAAGCTACAGAATAGGGGTAAGATGGCTTACGAAAGCCGATTTAAAAGAGGTTCGCAATCAAGTGAAATTTTGGGAAACTAAAGTGAGCCAATTAAGCCGCAAAGGGAGCAACCGCACATACCGCGCCGTACCGCGTGACATTTAGGGGGGTGATATATTTTGAATATATTTGAAAAAGCCATTGCCGCCGTATCGCCTAAAACGGCTTTAAAACGCGCCAACGCCCGTAATCGGCTGAATATAATTAACAGCGGCTATAGCAATTATGGGGCTTCTCACAGCAAAAATTCACTTTTAGGGTGGTTTTGTAACGGTGGAAGCGCGAAAGAAGACATACAGGAAAATTTGTCAACTTTGCGGCAACGAAGCCGCGACCTTTACATGGGCGTACCAATTGCCACGGGCGCGGTTAAAACAATGCGAACAAATGTAGTAGGTTCAGGGCTTGTCCTTAAAAGTCAAATAGACTATGAATTTTTAAAGCTTTCGGAAGAACAGGCGCAAATAACAGAAAGCGACATAGAGCGCGAATTTGCTCTGTGGGCAGAGTCTGAAGCTTGCGACATTGAGCGATTTGACAACTTTTGTGATTTGCAACAACTTGCTTTTCTTAACTGGCTTATGTCCGGTGATGTGATTGTGCTTTTACCGACCACAAAACGGGTTAATTCTCCTTATGATTTGCGCATATGTCTCATTGAATCCGACCGTCTTTGTACCCCCGATGATACAGACAACAAAAATATTATAGGCGGCGTTGAGACAAATGCGCACGGTGAAGTTGTGGCATATCACATATTAAACCATCACCCATTATCTGCCGAACTTACGACAGGGCAAGCGTGGAAACGGATTGAAGCTTTCGGGAAAACGAGTGGACGGCGAAACGTGCTGCATGTTATGAGTCGTGAGCGAATTGGGCAACGGCGCGGTGTGCCTTTTCTTGCGCCGATTATTGAGCCTATAAAACAGTTGGGAAGATATACACAAGCGGAAATTGATGCGGCGGTTACAAGCGGCATGTTTGCCGTTCTTATAGAAACAAGTGAAAACAGCGGTGACGGCCCTGCTATAGGCGAAATTGTGCCGGAGCATGAACGCGTAACAAGCAAAGAAACTGAACTCGAAATTGGCAGCGGCTCTATCGTTGAGTTGGCTCCCGGCGAAAAACCTCACACCGTAAGCCCCGGCAGACCAAACGCAAATTTTGACGGTTTTGTGACCGCCGTAACACGTCATATCGGTTCAGCACTCGAAATTCCATATGAGGTTCTTATAAAACACTACACGGCATCTTTCAGTGCATCGCGCGGCGCAATGCTTGAGTTTTGGAAAACGGTGAAAATGTACCGTGCATGGCTTATAAATGATTTTTGTCAGCCGATTTTTGAGGAATGGCTTGCTGAGGCTGTTGCAAAGGGGCGCGTAAAAGCCCCCGGTTTTTTTCAGAACTGGTTAATTGAATTTTTTGGGACTCTCTACTGCAACCTTTGTGTCAAGGCATCTTGCAAAACGCGAGATAAACTTAATCCGGTTTCAGAAACCTTTTCGTCCATCCATCTTGGAATACTCACCGTTCGCTTTATGGCACGCCCGTCTTTAGGTTCAGCGCAAACCAAATTAACAAATTCGGCATTTTCTGACAGCACATCATTTATATTTGAGGGGTTCGGAACCGGTTGTTGTTTGCTTCTCAGATATTCAATCCACTGAGTCAAAGCAGATTGCGCCATTGCAAACGCCTCATAAAGGCTATTTCCTTGGCTGTAACAACCGGGTAAATCGGGAAAAGAAACGGCATAACCGCCTTCATCGGCGAGTTCAAAAATTGCGGGATATACATATTTCACGGTAAAACCACCTTTCATTTGCAATAATTATTTAATCCCCGCGTCCTTTAAAATTTTCTTTGCAAGAATTTCTTTTATTTCGCGGTGATTGGGGACTTGCACGGGGCGACAACCTTCTTTTTCATATATTGCGTGGTCTCCTGTTCTATCAAGCTTGTAACCGACTGCTTCCAATTTCTTAATTAAGTCCCTCTGCTTCACTTGACCACCCCCTTTATAATCCTATTATAGCATATAAACTATTGCATGTAAATACATAATTTACGTAATTTGAAAAAATTTGAAAGGAATGAGCAAATTGAATAAATCGCAAAAAACCAACAAATTTTGGGAGGTTAAAGCCGCTGCTGACAATCAGGCGGCAGAGCTTATTTTATACGGCGACTTATCTGACGGGCGAGTTTTTTACCCACTCGCTTGTTTTGCCGGACGGCGTGAACGCTGAAAACTTAAAGCCCACTTTGCGAAAATTAAGTATATTTTTAAAGGAGGTACAACCCAATGCCTAAAGAAAACATAAGCATTTATGAACCCCGCACTATGGAAAAGGTGATAAGTCGTTTACCGCCTGTGCGAACATATTTTATGTCAACATTTTTCAATCGTGAAAAGACATTCACCACAAAACACATTGATGTTGACTTCAAAAAAGGTAATCGCGCTCTTGCGCCGTTCGTCCACCCGACAATAGGTGGAAAAACAATTGCCAACAGCGGCTACAAAACCCAAACCTACACCCCACCCCTTATTTCACCCAACAAAATTACAACGGCGGGCGATTTGGAAAGCCGTTTGCCGGGCGAAACTATTTACAGCGGAAAAAGCCCGGCTGAACGTCAAGTCGAAAAATTAAGGGACGATTTATTAGAGCTTCGGGAAATGGTAACTCGCCGTATAGAATGGGCTTGTGTACAGGCGATTTATACAGGTAAAATCCCGGTTATCGGCGAGGGACTTAACGAGGTTATAGACTTCAATTTCACAAACAAGGAAAAAATCACAACAGCTGCAAGGAAGTGGACTCACAAGGATTCAGACCCTCTCGGCGACCTTAAAAAGTGGCGTAAACAGGTTCAAAAAACAGGTTTTGTCAATTGTGATGTTTGCGTTATGGCAGATGATGTAGCGGCGGCGTTTATTAACCATGAAAAAGTTATAAATGTGCTTGATATTAAAAGCTATGACCTTGCCGTAATCAAGCCGCGTGAAATGCCTAACGGTGCTACATATATTGGCACAATTCGAGAATTAGGGCTTGATATTCACACCTATAACGAATGGTATCTTGATGACTGGACTAACCCCGGCGCGCCCGTGCAAAAACCTCACGTTCCGGACGGAACTGTCGCCATGTTGTCAACAGGTGCGGCGTATTCGATGTATTACGGCGCGATAACAATGCTTGACGGAAAAGGAGGAGCGAATGAAAGCTTTGTGACAGTAGAAGGAAAACTCGTTCCTAAAACATGGGTAAAGCACAATCCCGACCGCCGTTTTCTCGCGCTTAACAGTAAGCCGTTGCCCGTTCCGCACGAAGTTGACAGTTGGTTTATTGCAGAGGACGTTGTTTAAATGAATTTTAAAGATATTCTAAACAGAGACCTTAAAACCGTCTTTTTCAACGCAAACGAACACGCCGAGAAAGCGAAAATTGAGTATAACGGCAAAAAGTACAATATTCCCGTTGTTACAGAATACGAGGGCGCAAAGGACAGACGGCGGATTTCAAGCGACCACGCCAACGGTATTTTTATTTCCGACATGACGCTCTATATCGCTTTTTCTGACCTTAAAATCCTACCACGCAAAGAAACCATAATAACTATAAACGGTGAGAATTTTAAGGTTGTCAAACCGGAATTTTCACAAGGAATGATAACGCTTGCTTTGGAGGTGTTGGAGGAATGACAGAGATTATAGACAATAACAGAAGCCTTGACAGACTAAGCTTGATTCTTCATAGTATGCCGAACGGATTGCAAAGAGCCGTTCCTTCTATTATCAACCGCGCACTTACTACCATACGCTCACAAACGGGTGATTTTATTCGCGAAACATACACAGTCGGCAAACAGGAAGTCACAAAAAACAGTAACATCAAACTCAAACGCGCTTCGCCGGGGAATAATTTTGTCGGTGAACTCAGTTACGCAGGGACAAGAATTCCGTTAATTAAATTTAAAACCAGTCACAAAAAGCCCCAAAGAAAGACTGTGTCAGTGTCACTGCTTCAAAATGCAAGCGGCAAACAACTAATTCGCGCTTATGTGGCGAATTTGGGGCGGTATGGTATGGGTGTGTTTGAAAGAAAAACAAAAGCGCGAGCTTCGTCTAAACAACTCATGGGGCTTTCGGCAGCTCACATGATAGAAAACACGCAAGTCATGTCGAAAATTCAATCAAGCGCGAAAGAGCTTGTGCTTGAGACAATTGAAAAACGCGTTGAACATGAAATAAGCCGTATTTTAAACGGATATGGGGGTTAGTTATGAGTCCTATAGTTTTACTCGAAGAACTCAAAAAATTTGTGGAGGAAAACACAAAAGACATTATTCTTGCTACTCGTCCGGTGAAAAACAAAGTTTATAGTGAAGACAGCAAAAAAAAGCCGCCACACCGAAAGAAAAAATCACCCAAAGTTTATCTAATGCGGCTACCCGATAAAGATGCTGAAACAAATCTTATCCCTTACATAGTTTTGCAATATCTCACGGGAAAAGACGAACAGCCACCGGGCGAGCCGCCCTATAGCACCTGCACTATTCGCATTGTCGCGGCAACCTATTCTGAGGATGCGGGCGAGGGCGCGAAAGACCTTTTGAATGTGCTTACACGAATACGGATAGCGTTGTTAAAATCGGGCGGCGTGGGGCAGTTTTTGCTTTGCAAACCGCTTGAAAACATAGTATATCCGGACGAAACAAACCCGTATTATTTAGGCGAAATGCTGACAATATGGGAAATACCTATAATTCAAAGAGAGGTGACTTTATATGTCTAAAGAAAACAAAAAGAATGTGTCCAATTCGGACACAAATAACGCGCCCACTAAAATAAATTCCGGTTGGAATGGGTATACAGCGTCAACGCCTGTAACGGCGACAAGTGGAATTATCTTTGTTGTCAGGACTGCCCCCTGTGCATAGTGTGGACTGTTGAGGTTGAAACCTATAAAGTCAAAGAAGATTTTGAACTTTTTTACGATGACAACGCATTAATTCTTGAAATTTTAGAGAACGGGACAATCCCCAAAAACACCGCCACGCTTCAAATCGCTTTATAAATTCTAAAACGCAAGTCCTTTGTTATCCTATGTGCAAATTAGGGGACAGGCTCTTCCACATGTCAACACAAATGGCAGGTGTAATTGCCGCGACCGATGCCCAAAACAGCAATTGCCCGGTTGAAAGCCCTTCTAACAATCCCATACAAATTGACAGCATGGTAGACAGCTCACGTCAAGAAGTGTTGCTTGACCTTCAAGGGGCGAATTTCCTTAACGCTAACGGAATTACAACCGCGCTTAATTTTATGGGCGGCTTTGTGTTGTGGGGGAATTATACGGCTTGCTATACTATGCTTTGCACGAACAGCGCAATCATAAAATAGAACTGCACGCCGCATTACAGGATAAGGACACCACAACAGGAAAACCGATTGTGGTAAGCGTGAAACACATTTTTGTGGTTCAACCTAAGAAAGTAAGCCCCGGCAAACTCGCCCTACTTCGCCAACTTGTAAACAATAAACTGATTGAGACTTACGCCGTTTTCTTTCGCGCGCTCTAATAACTCATAATGCAACTCTTTTGGCACGCGCACGGATATTTTACCGCTACACGTTCTGCGGACTTGCCGCCGCGCCCTTAGTTTATCCATTTCTTCAAGGGTAATCCCTTCGCTTTCGTCCGCTTCGGCTTCAATTTCCGCTAACATTTGTAAATCCCATTCATCGGGTGGGGCTTCCGATATGTTTTTAAATCTTTTTTCAATATCGCTCATTGTGAATACCTCCTGTAGTTAATGTTGGTTCTTGTATTAAGTTCTTCTATTGATATGATATTTATACCGTTATCATATGTAAATATGAATCTGTATTGCGGTATTTTTAATCTGTAAAATTTACTGTTTTTAAGCTTTATTATATCGCCTTTCCATTTTCCTAAATCGTCTAAAGCTTTACGAAGCTTTTTATAAGTGATACAGTCTACTTTTGACAGATATTTTTGGGGTTGTTTTTTTAATTTTACTTGTGATAATTTCATACTCTCAACTCCTTGCCTACATATATAATATCATACTTAACATCAAATGTCAATGTTTTTTGAAATTTCGGATAGGCTTAATGGCGAATGCAGGGATTAAAGGCTCAAGGGTGGGTACGTCTTTGAAAAATGTAATCACTAACCTTGCTGAGCCTTCTGAAAAAGCCGCCCACGCCGCCGCATTTGCGGGAAAGCAGTCGTTGACGGGAGTTGTCTGATTTTCACCGATGATGAAGGCGGTTTTGCGGCTCAGTATGCGGAGATTAGCGGGAAGAGTGTGGTTGTTTGTGGAGTCGCCAAGACGTTGTAGCGGTGGGTGACTTGCCGGTTTTTGGGGGAATTTCGATTTTGTTTGACATTGTTGTGATTATGTGGTACAATGGGTGGAGAGAATACATCAACCAACTTTCGCAGGGTTGCGAATAAAATTTATATTATAAGGAGTAAATTCAATGAACGTAATCGCAATAAACGGAAGTCCAAGAAAAACCGGCAATACCGCAACATTATTGGAATATGCAGTCAAAGGCGCATATTCACAAAATGCAACTG
>WRLV01000063.1 GCA_009777445.1 Oscillospiraceae bacterium
CACTCTTTTCGGCGTTTAAGTTGACGTTCAAATTAAGGTTTACAGCGGTGTTTAGGGTGTGGGTGGTGGATTGTAGGAAGGCCGCGGTTGTTGTTAGTTTGGTTTCGGAGTTGAGGGGAAGAATTGTTGTGAATGAGAGATGTGACGGTTTTATAGCGCGAATTGTTCTAAACATCAACGAATGATTCGGCTCATCGTCCGTGGGTTTCAACACTACCTCAAAAGTATACGGTTCATCGCTCTCAACAAGCGCGATTGGCACCCCGGTGAGGGCGAAAATTGCAGCTTCAATCCGCGCCGGATTGAGCGGTGGTTTTTGCAGTTTCTTTGCTCTTATCCGACCGCGCCTAAAATCTAATGGAAGCGAAACGTCCGACTCAATCCCATATAACTGCTCCCAAAATCCTATGCTCCATGTGCAAGTTTGAGGGAAGAATTCAAGTGCAAGATTTTGTGTCCACTCAGCCATTTCATCATATTCTCGCCCCATTGCCTCAAACATCCACAACCCGAGCCGTGAGCGGTCATAAAAGCCCCTTGTAACCATCCACAGCATCCGTCTCGCCGATGCGCTTGACACAATTGTCAATTGTTCATTGTCAATTGTCAATTAACATCACCTCCCGCGTTACAGGAAATTGCCCGATAGGAATTATAATGTCAGTGAGACCGGTGTTTACGCTTAAATCAGAGTAATTCGCAACCCCTGCCGTCTGTGCCAGCGTTGAGCCGACAAAGACGTATTTAACGGCGTTATAAAGCGAACCATTTTGAACTTCTATCAGAGCATTTTCAGTAGTTGCTTGCAACCAATATTTGTCAAGATTTGCCTTAAATCTATCTCTAACAAGAGCCATATTTTCACCATCTACGAGAGTTACAACTGCAAAAACATCAATGTATAAAGGCGCAGGAGCTGAAACCGTCAGTGTCGCGCCGATTGGTGCAAGTCGTTCCATTCGATTATCCGGTCTGATTATATGTTCATATACCGCATCTAATATAGCGCGATTCGCCGGCTGTCCGTTTGAATCAATCACGAAAATGCGAACAGTACCCGGCCCGTTCCATTCTGCATTTACTATAACATTTCCAACGCCCGCAATTTCTCTTGCCCAACGCACATAATCCGCATCACAACCGGTAAAACTCTCACCTCGTTGTGCCACATCAAGAATACGAAGTCTCAAATCGTCGTCCGTTTCCTCAGCAGTTCCTCCGGTGGTTGCCAAAACATTACTAACATAACTTATGCCAGATTCCGGCTTTACCATAAGAATAATTGTGTCAGGTGGAACATTTCCATCTATACCGCCATTTACGGCTTTTATAGGAATGTCAAGTGTTACATTTCCGGCGTGGTCTTGAACCCCCTCAAATTCAATCTCACAAGTTGTCTCAAATATTACACTTGGCGTTAAGTTAGCAGGTGTCGCAAATTGAAAACCTTGTGAGACTTTAATTCCACTTTTCCCCGTGACTTTTAAAAAGCCGGTTGCCGAATTAGCCGCACGGCGACTTAATCCTTGAAGCTCGGCATGATAATCAAGCCAACGTCCATAAGCCCACTGGGGAAATGCAATTTGTATTGTTTCATTTAACTGAAATTGCACAAAATGTGCTTTTTCTATAGCAGACGGACGGGTAAAATCCCATGGTATTTGGTTTTCAGATTTGTCAATTCCATTTGGCATTACGTCCATCATTCTTCCATGTATTTCATCCACACTTTGATTTTGTAAAAATTCCGGTTGAACATACGGTATAATCAAAACAAATCACCCTTTCTGACTTTTATTGCCGCCGAATTGCCTTCGTTTCCAACGATTACACAATTTATTTCAAGGCTGTCAACACCCCATAAAAATCTAAAATCCTTGACTTGCTGTGTGCGCTCCAACGGGTCAGCCAAGAGCGCCTCGGTAATTGTTCTTTCAAGCGCGCTTTCTTGTGATTGTCTGTCCGGTTCGCTGAACGCTTCTCGCGCTTCAATTCCCGAGTTCCCACTATATGCAAAATGCGCCCATCTTTGCGTTAAAATCGCTTTACTACACCACAACACCCAAGCATCATAACCCGTGCCATAAACTGGTTGTCGCGCCCCGTTTAAAACAAACTCGCCGCTTTCAAAATCCCAAAGCGGCGCGAGTTTATACATGTCCTGTGATTGCACATCTTCAATTTCATCCGGCAGCTCAAACACCGCAAACAAAGCATTATTCACTCAAACCTCCAATCACCGTTGCCGACAAAAATATATCAATAACGCAAACATCATCCCCCACCCAAACCGCAAGCACGCGGTCGCCCGGTTGCAACCATCGCTGTTTATTACCAATCAAAACATCATGAACGTGTTGCATTTCATTTTCATTTTTCACATGAATATGTGAGTCATCGCTTGAAATGTGCATATGCTCACCGCTGTTCAACTCCCCAATGTTTTGCGTTTTACAAAAAACATCATCAACAGCCCCTTGAGCCACCGAACGACAGACTAAATAATCGTCTTTCGGTATAGGTTTCGGAAATTTATTTAACAACAAACTCATGTCATTTTGTATAACACCAAAGTCAATATCCGATGGCTTTTCTACCAATTTTTTTGCTCTTCCTTCTAAAACTCGCGCCAATCTGTTTACGCCTTCATTTGCCATAATTTTAAGCCTTTCTTTTCAGTTGAAAGTGTTAACTCCATTTGACGTTCGCTCGCGTTATGTGAAATGCCTTCAACCGAAAAAAAGCCGATTAAATTATCCACAGCGCATTCAATTGTGTCGCCTTTGCGAATCACAGGCATATCGGGCAGAGAAATTTTAATAATTTCTTCCGGTTTCCCTTTTTCTTTTATAAGGGCGGTTGCTTCATCTTTTGCGGCGGCAAGACTCTTGTCACTATCACGCACCACGATTTTTTGAAACACACCAAAGCGCGTGTCTCCATCGACTATAGCTTCAATAGGGGCTCTCTCGTCCTTGTTTTCCTTTCCGATAACCTTTACCCTTGTCACAAGGCTGTTGACAGATAATTTTCTTGACGTTGAAATTGTGTTATTGCTGTCAAATTTATAAATTGTTTTGTTATTGCCATAACCGCAAACAACAAACTTGCCATTCCTATAATATGCAATATATTTTTTCCCTGTTTTTTGTCGCACTTCTTCTAAAATTTTTATAAGCATATTGCTTATGGTGTCACCTCTAAAAGCCTGTTTTTCATGGATTATGCTCTGCTCCCATGTATAATCAAGTGCGATTCCCCAATCCTTACAAATAGATTCTACAATTGCCTCGGTTTTAAGCCCCGCTGAATAATATTTAAAATCTTCACTCAACTGCAATCGAATCAGCGGGTCACATATGCTGATAATCAGCTCACGTTTTTTCCCGTTAACTCGTTCTAATTCGCTTATAAAGCCCTCAAAAACCCGTTTATTTACCTCTCCCCAATTAGCGGATATTCTAATCAGACAGTTCATTTTTACCAACTTAAAAAGAGTTGTTGCCCCAATTTTTGTATTAACAACTTTGATAGTTGCCTTTTGTGCCAACTCGTTTTTTTGTTCTTCCCACTGCAAAAAAGTGAGAGCAGTATTAATTAAATACTGCTCCCCATTTTCGGTTATCAATCTAACATTATACTTGATTTTACTAACATCTACATCACTCATAACCCATCACCCCCAAAGTCAGTTGACAGTTGACAGTGGATAGTTGACAGTTGAGGTGTCCGCTTGCGCGGACGTTTTTAAAATACGTCGCCAACGGCGACTCCAAAACTGTCAACTGTCAATTGTCAACTGTCAACACTTGCCCTGCATATATTGTATATTTTGGTTGAGCGTATTGCTGATTTCGTGGGTCGATAACACTTTTGTTTGCTTCATACAACTGAGGATATTTATTACCGTCCCCCATCATTTTTTCAGCTATTGCCCACAAAGAATCACCCGGAACTACCGTATAAGTTTTTGGCGCGGGCGGTGATGGGCGCGTTTGTTCTTTTTTCACCGAATTATTATTCCCTTTGCTCACAGTGATAACAAGACTTATTGCTTGCACAAGTTTAATGTTGTAAAAGCAGTCTCCACACCCACCACTGTATTTTGGAGTAAATTCTTCAAGATACACATTGTTATTAATGGGCGTGCCGGTTACCATAAGCTTTAATTTTTTTCGCCTTTTAATCCAGTCATTAAAAAGCTTTACAACGTCATTCGGTTCGACCCACGCCCTTATAAAAGGCTGTTCTTGACGGGGTTTTCCGGGTAAAATCCCACTCCACGAAAACCCTTTAGCCTCCCGTCCGATAGGAAATTTGGCGTTCCCAAAACCTATAACCGAAAAGTTTTGAAAAACGCCCTCAATGTTAATCGAAATTTCCTTTGGCATTACAGGAAACTGCAATCGCGAATTGGTTTCAAAATCGGTTAAATAAATATCCATCAATACACCCCTTCAGCAGCGGTTGGCAAATTAGCATAAACTTTTTGAATAGCCAACGCGATATTAGAAGCAATTTCATCGGTTAAGTTGCCGATATTATCTTTAAGAATCTGAACAATACGCTCGCTGTCAAACGCGCTCGTGCTGTCAATATTCACTTCAAAATTTATGTCACCAACGCTCACCGGAATAGTGTTAACAGTGTCACCGACTGTTGATTGCAGTGGTATGAGTGGGGTATTTTCATTCTGAGTTTTCCCAAAAATCCCACCGTTCGCATGTGGCACTACACCCAACATTTGTCCTGCACGTTCCCAAAGGCTAACCCCTCTTTGTCTTCTGTTACTTGAAAGTGGAATAATAGCCTCCGGCCCTGCTTCTCCCACTAATCCAATGTGTGGTGCGCCGATAACCCCGTGGCTGTCGCTATAATTACCAATCGGTTTAAGTTCGTGCCCACCTAAAATCCCACCGTTGGCGTATGGTTTGGGGTCATAGAGTCTCACTCCGTCTCGTTCAAAATGGTCTTTATATTCCGAACCGGCACCAAACATAGTATAACCTTTGGTAGTATACCACACTTTTCTTTTAGCATAATCCTCCGCATTGCCCGTGTTATTCCACATTGATGGAATTGAAGTTCCTAAGCGGTTAATCATCTGTGCTAATTGAGTGCCGGCCCCATCTTCTAAGCTCTTTATACCTAAAAAATCCTCTACTTGAAGTGAAGTCCATGTTGCAGGGTTAAATCCGTTTTGAATTGACTCTTGCATACCCGATGTAATGTCTTCTGCTGAAAGACCAAAGTTATGTCCTATTTCATTAGCTAAAAACCTTGTCTGTCTCTCGGCAAATTCAGCCATATTAGACTCATATGCGGTTTCTAAATTCTTGAATTGTTCATCAAAAGCCGCTTGAGAAATTTTACCTTCGTTCAATTCAAGTTGCAGTCCGAAAACGCCTTCTTTAAAGCTATTATTAAAATTATCAGCCGCCGTTTGTCCTAATGTCGCTAATTTCGCTACAAGTTCATCAAATGTTTCTAAAGCTAAATCCATATTCCCGTCTTTTAAATGTTGTTGAATTTTACTACCATCTTCTTTTTGTAAAAACAAAAGCTCAGTATCATATTCAGCGGCGGTTATTTTACTTACTTGTTCTGCTACTTTCGCTCTTAAATCACCTATATGCTCCCAATCGGGTTCATCAACACTAACAGCTATTTTCAGTTTATCGTTTAATGAATTAATTTCCTGCTGTATTTCGTCAAACACAGAATTAAGCCCGCTCATATTCATATCGGGGAGCAATAATTTAGTCCCAAGTGTTATTTCATACTGCCGATTTTCAACATAAGACAGTTTAACCGCCCCAAAGCGTTTAGCAAGATTTTCAGTTATTACCGCCTGTTTTGTTGCCATAAATTCAGCAGATGTTATTGAACCTTCCGCTAAATCTTTAACAGCTTGTTGTAATTTTGATGAAGAATATCTTGATTGTTCTTGTTGAATCCGAAATTTTTTAGCTTCCTCTTGCGCTCTTTGCATTTCCTCTTCATATTTTCTAATTTCCTGTTCACCCATCACGTTACCGCCAAAATATCCTATAGCTCCGCCAACTAAACCGCCAATAACAGTCCCGATAACCGGAACCACAGTGCCAATTGCCGCCCCTGCTGCCGCGCCTGCCGCCATTCCTCCAAACTTCCATGCCGCGTCTTTTCCATACGCGCTTTTTTCTTCTTCATTTGTGGCATTTAAACTTATGACTAAAGAGCTTGTGGCATCAACTAATCCAACGGCGACAGTAATCGCCCCTGCCGTTCCTGCCGCTCCTAAAGCCATTTTGGACGCTCCGGTTGCTCCAATTTCCGTTATGCTTTTAACTCCTTTACCCAAATTTAACGCGCCGGATATTCCACCGAGCAACTTACTGCCAAACCAAGCCGTGGCTATTGTTCCGGTAATCGGATTAGAAAATACAAATTTTATTGCAGTTTCAAAAGCTTTCGCCAAAATTTGCGAGAATTTTTCACCGTCAAAACCTTGAGAAAATCCTTTCCCAAAAGAGGTGCCAATTGCCCCAATGTCACCGATTGCTCCTTGCATTTCAACGCCGAATAATCCGGAAAACATAGCGACAATGCCGCTTGAAATACCCTTGCCAATTTTATGAGCCGCGTTTAAAACCCACGCTTTACCTTCGCCGCTCCACCATTCATCAAAAGGTTTTGCTATAATTTCGTCCCACAATATTTTCACTTTTCCAAAAAGATTTGCTTCTTTAAATTCCACACTGTCGACAATTCCCTTTATTTTACTTGCAAATTCTGAAAGCTTAGACATCCCGTCATCAAGCCAATTAGCGGCATTTTGCCCCCAATTTTCAAGCAAATTTTTATTCTTCTCAGCCCAATCTATTGCGTTCTTTAAAAGCCCTGTCACACCGTCAATTGCCTTGCCAAAAATAGGCAAAAACAGCGGTTCACCTACTTTTTCCATAAAAGTGGTAAAAAGTCGTTGCAACGAACCCATCTTTTTAAAGGGCGATTCCATTGCATCTGAGTACGTTCCTGCTATTTTTCACCCTGCTCCATTACATAATTGAGAATCGCCTGTTTTTTTTCGGCATCTTCAAGTTCGCGTGTCAACTGGTGTGTGGTCTTTCCCAACTTGTTTATTACCGGAACAGTAATTCCAATTGACTTTGCATAATCGCCATAAATATCATTCATCCGCCGTGTCATTCCGAATTGTTTTAAGAGAGCCGGATTAAGCCCCGAAATAGCGTCAACCATCGCCTCGGCGGCCTGCGATGAGTTAGTTCCGGCAATAACGGCAGCATCCTGCGCTATCCGCGCCAACTGTGAAGATTGGCTTATGTCAATTTCGCTTTGCATAAACTTAGTTAAAATTCCGGTGGCTTCCTGTTCGGCAATCCCGAGACCCATGACTTTTTGCTTTTGTTCATTAAGCAATTTGCTGTCTGTTTCGGTGGAACGTGCTACAGCGTTCATCGCAATGTTCATCGTTTCTCGTCGCCCGGCATTGTTAACAGATTCTGAAATCATAGAGCCTATTCCCATTCCTGCCGATATGCCTATTCCCTGCAAAATAGGGTTTATAATACCGCCTATAGCCGATTTCACGCCACCGAGTATTCCGCGAAGCGGAGCGGTAACAAGGTCAATCGCCTTGAACGTAACATTAAAAATCGAACCGGCAAGTTTTTTGCCGGCAGAGAGTATATTTTGTATTCCTTTACTTGCTTTATCTGACAAATGTGCAACGATTTCGACTCTATTCATCTTATTCATGCGCGCCATTTCACCTTGCAACTTTTGCATAGCTTTTTCAAGCTTACTGACATTAGCAGTCGCCCCTGCCGCACCATTAGCAGTTTGGTCTGTCAGCTGCGCTACAATCTCGATTACAGAAGTATTCTTGTTCATACCACGTTACCCCCAAAGTCAATTGACAATGTACAATTGACAATTGACAATTATTGTGTCCGCAAAGCGCGGACGGATTGTAGGGGACGGGCTTGCCCGTCCCGAAATAGATGTTTGCAAGAGACGGGTCCTGCCCACCCCCTACATTGCCCGTCTCCTACAACAACTGTCAACTGTCAATTGTCAACTGTCCACTGTCGTCAATATTATTAAAATATTTATTGACAAAATAAATCTTTTATTGTATAATGTATATTGTGAGGTGATAATTTTGGGAATAATAAAACCTATGCGTTTTAGAGAAATTGAAAAAATAATAAAAGACGATGGTTGGAAGCTTGTCAGAACCGTAGGTTCCCACCATCAATATCACCATGCTTCAAAATCCGGAACTGTTACGATTCCTAACCACACGGGCGATATAGGAAAGCGCGTAATTCAAAAAATCTTAAAACAAGCAGAGCTATAACACTGAAAGTAGGTGATTTATATGTTATCTAATTATCCGGCGTTTTTTTACAAAGAACAAAACGGGGAGTATTCTGTTATTTTTCCTGATTTAAACGATTTGGCAACATGCGGCTCCGACTTAGACGAAGCAAACCGTATGGCGGTTGATTGTCTTGCAGGATATATCTATTCTGCAAAACTCGATGGACGGAAAATCCCTTCACCGTCTCTTATAACCGCTCTTGAAGAACGCCGAAAAGCAGAGAGTTCCGATGCAATTGAAAGCTTCACTGTAATGTTGTGTGTAGATGTTGAACAGTATGCAGAAAAACACTTTAAAAAAGCCGTTAAGAGAACGGTAACACTTCCCATTTGGCTTGATAGCCTTGCAAAAGAAAGACGTGTAAATTTCTCTCAAACACTGCAAAATGCTCTCGCTGATAAATTAGGAGTCTCACTTGACAATTGACGAACAATTGACAGTTGACAGTTGACAGTGGACAGTTGTTGTGTCCGCTTGCGCGGACGTTTTTAAAATACGTCGCCAACGGCGACTCCACAACTGTCAACTGTCAATTCTCAACTGTCCACTGTCTTCATAAGCGTATACTGGTTATACAAAGCCCTTTCGCCGGAGGGTAATGCCATGTAGTCTGCGATTGTCCCGATTTTAGGGAAACGCTCGCAGACTTCCAGCATTAGCCTTGTTCTTCCTCCGGCTTTCAGAAGTTTCCCGCCACTTCCTCATCGTAAGCTCCGTTGTCGCTTATTTCGTCAATAATTTCAATTACACGGCTTTTTTCTCCGGCGAACAAAACCTTGTCAACCATGTCAACGCCCTGCAATATGCCGAGCTTTTCATGTGCCGCTTTGTTGTCCCAAACTTTTGCCCTATCCTCATCTACGGTAGCCGTATAAATGAGATAAGAACGATATTTCGCCCAATTTGTTTCGGGCTTTATTTTCCTACCCTTTGCACTCGGTGTTGAGCGGCGCATACAAACAATTGATTCCTCTTCTGTGACAGGGCGAACGCGAAACTCAAACATTAATTTTCCTTTGCGCTTTATTTGAATTTTTTGGTAGTTGTCGGCATCATCAAAACCCCCTGCCGCCTTGAGCAAACCCTCTAAAATGTCCGCTTCGTTCATTAAAACTTCCTCTGTTGTCATTTCACTTTGTTCGTCATAATCGTCAATTAAACTCAGTGTAGTATTTTTCATTTAATGCCATCCTTTCAAATTTTTTAATCAAATAAATAACTCTAATTCTTTCGGCAAGCTGTTCACCCTAAAACTCCATGCTCTTTTTACGATTTCGCCTGGTGTTAAGCTCATAATGTCAATCGCACCATCGGGAGTACAATTTGAAAGAACAACCCGCTCTCTTCTTCCGACCTCGCCCCCGGGGGCATCCGGTCTGCGCCTCAAGGCCCCTTGAAACGCGAAAAGCGGAAATATTCCGTTGCGAAGACCTTCAAGAAAAGGCGCGATTGTGAACTCATCACGGATTACCGTTTCAGTAAATGATAAAGTAACAGTTACACCTGTTCCCAAAGCAAAATTTAAAATTGAGCCTACCGGTTGCCAATCGGCATTAGCCACATTCACTTGTATTTGAAATGTGTCTACTTCGCCCAAAAAGTGGTTTTGTCCTCTTGAATCTGTCATAAAAAGTTGCCCGTCTTTGCCGGTGACGGCCTTGCGATAATCCGCAACCGCCATGTTATTTAATCCGTTCATATTTTACACCCCCTCAATTATTAGCCGGTGCAAACCGGAACATAAATGTGTTATAAATTTTTTCAAGCGAATCTATATCATCGCCGAACAAGCAAAACCACGCGCTATCTCCCGTCGGCGGATTTTCAGGGTCAAGCACGAAATTAGCCCCGGCGAGCAGCTTATTTTCCGCCACCATTCGCTCACAAACCCCATTCGCGACTTGAATGACATTCGCCCTGCCGTCAGGGTCGTTATTTATGTTGCCGATGAGTGGCTCAAGCGTGTCGCTCACTCTTTGCATTAGCTCAAAGCGCACTTTAACTCTCTTGATTTTTTTCCACCCGGCATCATTGTTCGCGCTGAGCGTAATAAGGCTGTTTATCCCCTGTTCAATCCAAACCCCGCCGGAGGAACTTACAGAAAAAGTCAACATTCCCGACTCTGCCGCCACGGCAAAAGCATTTACTTTTTCCACTTAAAGGTATATAATAGTAACCAAGAGGTGAAAAAAGATGAGAATACAAAAATTAATGGAGTTGGCAGAGACAATAAGCGACCCGAGGCGGGAATATGGGAATTTGCGGCATAATTTGGTGACGATTGTAATAATTTCTCTATGCGCGAAAATATGCGGAGCAGAGGATTTTGAGGATATAGAGGAATTCGGCAAGGCGCGCAAGGAGTGG
>WRLV01000064.1 GCA_009777445.1 Oscillospiraceae bacterium
TGATATATAACCTTATCATGATAATTGAACGCACACAGCAAGTAAACCATTAATATAGATAACAACAAAATATTTTCATAATTTATAAAAAAAAAAAAAAAAAAAAAAAAAAAAAAAAAAATTTAATAAAAAGAGCCCCCTTTAGGGGGCGGGCCGGTTTTGCCGGCCGGGGGCGCCTCGCCGACCGGCGAGTCTCAAGAGGGCATATTTGCTTTGGATATCGGGACACGCACTGTTGTCGGGGTGTATGGCGTTGCGCGTGACGAGATGTTTGAGCTTAGGGATTATGTTGTTGAAGAACACCCTAAGAGGGCGATGATTGACGGTCAGATTGAGGACATAAAGCAGGTAGCAAAAGTAGTTAAAACCGTCAAATCAACGCTTGAAGCGCGCAACAACGTGAAATTCACCCACGTTTCAATTGCCGCGGCAGGTAGGGCACTTAAAACCCGACACGTTACCATGGAATTTGACATAAGCGAACAAGATGTTATTACCGCCGAAATGATAAAATCAATGGAGATTGAAACCGTCCAAAGGGCGCAAGCCCAACTTGACGATGAACATAAAGCCGAGCCTATATTGTTTTATTGCGTGGGTCATTCGGTTATAAGATACAGCTTAGACAGCTATAAAATATTAAACCTTGAAGGGCATAAGGGAAACAATGCGCAAATAGAGCTGATAGCCACGTTTTTGCCGAACGTGGTGGTTGAGGGTCTCTACTCGGTTATGGACATGAACGGCTTAACCGTAAGCAGTCTGACATTAGAGCCTATTGCCGCTATGAACGTGCTAATCCCTGAAGAGATTCGGCTTATAAACATAGCCCTTGCTGATATAGGGGCAGGAACGTCGGATATTGCCATCTCAAAAGACGGCAGTATTGTCGCCTATGCTATGGCGACCACGGCGGGCGATGAAATTACCGAGGAAATTATTAAGACTTTCTTTGTTGACTTTAAAACCGCCGAAAGAATGAAACACTCCAGTACAAGCGGTAGTTCTGAAATTGAATATCGCGATATATTCGGGTTGACACAAATCATAAAGACAGAGGAGTTTAACAAGAAAATTGAGAGTGGCGTTGAAAGCCTTGCACGAACTATTTGCGAAAATATAAGCGAAGCGAACGGCGGCTCTGTTTCGGCGGTGTTCTTAGTCGGCGGCGGCGCGTTAATCACCGGCTTAGAAGAAAAAGTGTCGGAATATTTAAAACTTGAGAGCAACCGCGTGGCAATCGGTAAATCAGAAAACTTCAGAACTGTCGATGTCGGCGGCTTCACACTCGGCGCGGAATTCGCTACCCCTTTAGGAATCGCAGTGACAAATATATTACACAAGGGCTATGACTTCTCGGTGATTGAGCTTAATGACGAGAAAATCAGAATTTTTGATACTAAGAAAATAACCGTCTTTGACCTCTTAACCATGGCAGGTTATCGCTCGTTTGATATAATGGGGCGTTCGGGGCGTTCACTCACATTCAGTTTTGCAGGAAGAAGAAGAATCCTCAAAGGCGGCCCGTTAAGCCCACCGACGATTACCATAAACGGGCAAGCGGCAAGCATTAACGCCCACGTTACTCAAGGTGATGTGGTTTGTTTTAAAGAAGCTGTCTGTGGTCTTGATGCGAAGGCAACCCTCAGCGACATTTATGATTTTAACGAAAACCGCGAAAGCTATGTGAGCTTTTTAGGTACGCCTATAAAAATCGGCGTTTCTTTCACCGTCAGAGGTAAAAAAATCAGCCCCGACTATCAAATTCAGCCGGGCGATGAAATTATAACTGTTGGCACTCTCACACTTGAAGATTTACTCGTTGAGATGGTAGAGGATTATGATGCTGAACAGTTTACCATAAACGGGCAAATCGAGCCGTTGCACACTGTTTTGCACGATGGCGATATAATTGACTCAGCGGCGGCAAGCAAAAACGCTCAACCATCACCGTCAAACGCTGAGCCTAAAAGCGATGTTCCACCCGAGGAGTGGGGGGAAATCGCGCTTACTTTGAATGGCGCGTCCATGACATTACCCCCAACCACAGACAGAACAAGACACATGATTCTTGAGTTGCTGACGTTTATGGATACGACTGATGTGAGCGGCTATACTATGTATATTAACCAAACGCCGGCAGGGTTCAACGATGTGATTAAATCCGGTGATGAGGTGGTTATAGAGCTAACGCAAAGGCAGGTCTAAGTTTAAAAATAAATCCCCGTAAATATGGGAGAACATATTTTCAAAGCGCGTTTGTGCAGAAAGGGCATATCTGAAAGAATGAAACGTTTAGCATTAATTCTTATGGTTTTTTTGGTAATGTCTTCGGCTTGTTCGACTGAAATCAGCTACCCTGATGAGCCACCCGTATTTACAACCGCTGCCATTACAGATAAGCCGCCTGTTGAACACCCTGTATTTACCGAAAGGCGAGTTCACGACTTCGGCATTGTTTATCGCCCTTTCTTCGTTGAAATAGACATGGTGAGCGAATTTCCCGATAAAAAGTCCGATGGGCTGTCAGACATTTTAAATGACGACGACAAAGACTATATCAAGCTTTTATCGGGTGAAAGCATTTCTTATCAAATAGACACCCCCTCGTCTCAACACTATATTTTAGAGGTTGAGATTTTCGGCGACAATTCGGCGTTGGGGGTGTATTCTGCATCTCAACATCTTGAGGCGAACGAGCTTTTTTCTGCCACTTTGCTTGAACACGGCGCGTTTTATTCGGGGGGAACTCAAAAATTTGAAACCAAAACAATGGAGAGCATTTTTTTGCGTGACCGCGCAAACACTGTAGTCTTGAAGGCAATTCGAGGGGACGTTTATATTTGCGCACTGAAAATAACCGCCGCCGAACTTTCTGAAAGAAGGTATGACATTACCCCCTCACCCGCAGACATCAATGCTTCTGAAAAGACAAGAGTTGTCCTTGAATACTTGGCCGATATATACGGGCGGCATGTTCTTACCGCTCAACACTGCACGGTCAACACAAACGTTGAAATCAACGCAATTTATGAAGCAACAGGCAGATACCCCGCCATTCGCGCCGGCGATATGGTCAACTATTCACGCTGTTATGGCGGTGCCGACAAGAAAGACAACCGTGAAATAGAGCTGTCGGAGCAATGGGCAGACAACGGCGGTTTAGTCATGTTAAGTTGGACATGGTTTTCGCCCATGCCCACAGGGGGAAGCCATTATTATGCCGCGGACACCGCTTTTGATATTAACGCGGCGGTTACCCGACAAGACCTGTTAAGCGCGGACACGGTTGAACTTGAAGCACTCAACGAATTCGGCAAAATCAGCGACGAAACGCTTGAGCTTATGAAAGACATCGATGACATGGCAAGGCACTTGAAACAACTTTCTGAGCGTGACATTCCCGTTCTTTGGCGACCGTTGAAACAACCCGAACTTAAATGGTTTTGGTGGGGCGCGGGAGAACCCGAGAGTTATATTTACGTTTGGCGGCTGATGTTTGAGCGTTTTCATTTATATCACGAGCTTGATAATCTCATTTGGGTTTGGGCGAGCGAAAACAGTCGTTATTACCCGGGCGACAATTATGTTGATATAATAGGGGTTGACTGTTATAACCTCACCGACACATCAAACGTTGTCAGGCTTGATGCCGCTCAAAACATTCCGTCAGCAAAAAAAATGACTGCCATGAGCGAAAGCGGACTGTTGCCCAACCCCGATATACTACACCGCGACAACGCCATGTGGCTTTTTACAGGGCTGTTCAAAGGGGATTTCTTAGTCGGCGACAACGGTCTTCACGCCAGCGCACTCAACCTAAAAGACAGGCTTGAATATATCTATAACCACGAGTTAACCGTGGCTTTGGATGAGGTGATAAGGTTTTGAGTGGTGGGTTTGTTCACCCCGTCTTTTAAACATCTGCGAATTGCGGGACGGGCAAGCCCGTCCCCTACAATAAGAAAGCACTACTGCGCTATATCAAGTTTTTGCATTAACGCTTCTTGCAGAACGCCTGAAAAATTAATTTGGCATTCTTCGGCTTTTTGGTTTAGCCACAAAGGAATAGTCAAGGTTTTTTTGACGGATTTATTGCGACGGTATAGATTCATATTAGTTGTAATTAAAGTCGCAAAAGCACCATCAGGTGCGGTTAATGTTGCCGGGTTACCCGGTGTGGGAATTGGAAGCTTGCGTTCTTCTAAGGAAACAAGATACAATCCCAAAACTTCTTGTGCCATTAACATAGCTTCTTCTAATGAATCACCCTGTGTCTGACAACCTTCGAGATTAGGAAATTCAACCCAATAACCTGTATCTTCGGCGTAAAAAATAGCGGGATAAATTTTCAACATTAGAAACACCCCCTTTTATAATTTCGTAAACAAATGGCTATTTCTGCCCTGTTCGTTTAAGGATTGCATTTAGTATGCCGGTCATCTCAGTACCTCCCCACAGTGTAATTATAGCACGTATAGCACGTGTATGTCAAGCGTTTTTAAGAATTGTTTAGTACGGGATAATTATTCTTTCTTTTGTGTTCTAATCCCTCAAATTCAGTAGCGAAAAATCACCCCCACTAAGTTGTGGGGGTGGGTTTTTGATGTTTATTGAGTTATTTCTTTTTAAGGGTGCCTGTGTTGCCGTCTTTAGTCAAACGCAGTTCTCCACCTCTAATAGTATAGTCATAAAGCTCATCACCTACCCGTAGCTTGTCGCCTGATATTGAATAAGTTCTTACGAACCCGGAGCCTAACCTTCCCCGACTCTCTGTATATGTCCCGTCTTCAAAAAAAGTTATCTCCACATATTCGTCCCCCCACGTTCCAACGAGTTGACTCTCGGCAGAGCCGCAAGAGGTTAAAATTGATAAAATCATAACCATTCCCAAAATAATGCAAATTGTTTTCCTCATCTTTAAATTCTCCTTTATATTTTCTTTAAGCGAATCCAATCACTAAACCTTGCAGTGGACCGGTAACAACAACGTTTCTTTCGTCAATATTGTTGTTATGGATAAACGCGCCGGGAAATGCGCCAGAAGGTAGAGGTGTCATAGTACTAAGGTTTTGTGCTGTTTGCTCCATAAGTCCGCCTAAGTGTCCCACCACGATTCCGGGCGAATCTACTGATTGAGTGAATGCCGAACCCATTACACGGTTGCCCCAAATCCCGAATACAGCAGAGCCATTGCTTATTCCCGAACTGATTATTTGTCCTTTGACTTCTTCGGAAAACTCAACAATCCCATTTGAGTTCCAGTTTGAGTCTGTTGTTGCCGAGGTGATAAGTGTAGCACCACTACCCCTAACAACATAGATAGTCGGAGTGTTGTTTACAATCTCAACACCTATAACTTGCACGGTATCAATTTGTTTCCTGTCACGCCCATGGGCTGTGGCTTTAGCCATGGCACCATTAGCGATGTTTCTGATGGTGGTGGCATTCGCGGTAGCAGTGCTTACTTTTGAATCATGTGACTCTTCAGACGAAAAGGAATCATCGAATTGACCACAAGCGCAAATACTTAAAAAAAGCACTGTTATGATTGCAAAAACTGTTATTTTTCTCATAATTTTAAACTTTCCTTTTATTATTAATTTGGTAAAATTTACTACAATTGCTTAAACGTTGTTTATCCCTGCTCTAACATGGTACTGACTCTTTTAACAACATTGGTGCAAGTGGGGCAACCGCCTTTTTCCTCTAAGGTGGCAATTACACCTTGAAGCATTAAATAGCCGCCCATAAGATTATTGGTTTCGCCGGCTTTAAGGGCTTTCATGATGATGTCCTCAACCGTATGTTCGGAGTTAACCCTTTTATTTAGACAAGAGGGACAAAAATTTGACATTATATCTTGATACATCCGCTCACCTCCTTTACCTACTCCGTCACCGTGATTCTTATTTGTGCGTAGGTTCCGTTGTCGAGCGTGGCGCGAATGGTGGTGTTTCCTTTTCTGTTGGCGGTCACTAAGCCTTTGTCACTAACAGCGGCAACATTTCGATTTGTACTCAACCAAGAAACCCTGCCGTTATAGTGTTCAAGTGCCGCGCCTAATTGAAAGCGCGCCCCTGTTTTCAAAGTCAACCGAAACTCTATAACCGGCTTCTCATCGGGGGTGAAAGTGTAATACAGGTCGCTTAGAGACATTGTCTGACATTGGTTAATTATTGTTATGTAGTGAACGCCCACTTTTAAGTCTTTAAATTGATAGACACCATTTGAAGATATTCCTGTGTCGCTGCCTATCTGCTCGCCGTTTGCATTTAAAAGTCTTAAATCAGGGAGAGGACCATCACCAAGACTCCACCTGTGCCCATGCTCCCTGGAATCACCTTCGACAGAAAGCACCGCATTTCTAATAGTGATAGTGCCGTCTCGCGGAATGGACAACCTGTAATTTCTGTTCTCGTGCGGTTTTAGATTGTTAATGGTATAAAACTCTAACGCTTCCATTCTAATCGAATTGCTTGCCAGACTGTTTGCCCCCACAGAAATTGTTGCCATGGATAAAATTGTTGCCATTGCTAAAAAAATACTTATTGCTCGTTTCATTTACAAAATCCTCCTTAATTTGGTAAAATTTACCATTGATAGAGCTATTATAACATATTAAAACCGTCTTGTCAATACTTTAGGTTTAATATTTTAATACTTTTGATGTTTGAAAACAACCTTGAATATAGTTACACTTATATTAAAGTATTAATATAGGGGAAGAATATGGATAGGAAGGAAATACAAACTAAATTTGGGAATAACCTGCGTAAATATCGCCTTATTAGCGGAAAAAGCCAAGAAGAGTTAGCTCTTATGGCAGATATAAGCCCAATTTATCTCGGGACACTCGAACGCGGTGAAAAGTGCCCGTCAATAGAAACACTGTTAAAATTAAGTGCTGTTTTACAAATTTATCCCGCACGATTACTTGAATTTTATGAAGAGCCAGATGAAAAAGAAGCCTATTCAATCATTAAATACGCGTTGAAAAATGTCCCCGATAAACATAAAAACAAACTCGCACGAGTCTTTGAAGCACTCGCTAAAGCTTATGGCGATGAACTGTGAGTGAAATAACCCCCACTAAATAGTGGGGGTAATAATTTATCTATCCACCACCCGAACACGCACTTTCGCGCTGTAGCCGTTCAGCGTTACAGCGGTTATAGTGACTATCCCGGCAGAGCGCGCTCTTACAACACCCGAATTTGATACCGTGGCAACAGATGTACGGCTTGAACGCCATGTTATGGTGCCGAGTTTTTCGTTGTTGCTCATTTCCGCGCCGAGCCTTAGCTCCCCACCTCTTCTAAGCGTATGTGTAATGAAAAGCTCCGGCTGGGTTGCCCTCGTAAAACCGACTGTCATGTTGTATTTGTCCTCGAGATGGTAAGAATTAAGTATAGATATGTAATAAGTGCCGCCTTTACTTAACTCGCACTCTATTTTGGTGGCTTGAGAGAAACTACCAAGACTGCCTTCATACACCTTATCTCCCTCTCCGGAGTAGATGCCAAACGAGATTGAGGAAGTGCTTTGTTTTGAAAACTCTATGTTCAAAGTTCCGGCTTCGCGAATATTTGTTCTGTAATAGTGGGTGGAATGTGCACCTATCTCAACGTTTTGAAGAGCATCAAGCGTTGAAATTCTTTTGGCAAGCTTGTCCATGCTTTCATTTGCCCCCACAGAAATTGTTGCCATGGATAAAACCATAGCCATTGCTAAAATAATGCTGATTGTTCTTTTCATCTTGTTTCTCCTTTTTAATAATAAATGTCAAGCTGTCAATGCTTGCCATTTCATTATATCACACCTTAAGGTTGTTGTCAATAACTAATTATAAGATTTTTACACAACCCCTTATCGTTGTTATAATGGGTATGGGGGTGTTATCATGGTGAAGAATTTAAAGGCATTGCGAAATAAAAAAGGAGTTAGCCAACAAAAACTTGCTGAGAGTATAGGAATAAGTCAACAATCCATAAATAAATACGAAAATCATAACATAGAACCCGATATAAACACGCTGATGAACTTAGCGAGCTATTTTTCTACGTCTATTGATTATTTGGTCGGACATACGAATATTGACCGCATTATTGAAAACGTGCAAAAATATGCTTTAAATAAAGAAGAATCCGCAACAATAGATGGATATAGAATGCTTAATAACAGAGAAAGGGAAAGTATACGTTTAATTATTCAAAACTATGCCGCGAATAAATAAGGCGCGAAAAATTACCCCCACTAAATAGTGGGGGTTAGTTTTTTAATCTCGTTCAAGCGGCAATCGCAAGTTTTTGTTGTTTTAAAAAAGTGTTGACAAAACGATAACTTTAGTGTATCATATATAGTGAGGGGGCATAATATGTTTGAAATAATTTTTTATAAAGATAGAAGCGGTAAAAAGCCTGTTTTAGAGTATCTGCAGGGGCTTACAAGCTGCACCGACAAGGAAAGCCGAATAAAAGCTAATAAAATTCTTGATTACATCGATTATTTACGCGACAAAGGGCAACAGGTGCGAGAACCCTATGCAAAGCATCTTGACGGCGATATTTGGGAGCTTCGCCCGATAAGGGACAGAATTTTATACGCGGCGTGGGATGGCAACAAGTTTATACTTCTGCACGTTTTTCAAAAGGACACGCGAAAGACACCTAAGGGGGAATTAAACCAAGCAAGGCGGAATTTAGCTGATTTTAAGGAAAGGGGTGGTAACAATGAATAACGATTATCAAGCGGCAATTGAACAAGCAAAAGCCAATTTAACTGACTTTAGGGAACGCGGCGCGGAAGCAGTCGGCGGTAACTGGGAAGATTTAAGACGTGAACTTTTCACGACAGAGGAATTAGCCGCAAGCAGTCTAAGGGTCGGGCTTATGTCGGAACTCTCAAAAGCAAGGAATGAGCAGGGGCTTTCGCAAAGAAAACTTGAAGAGCTAAGCGGCGTTAAACAACCGGTAATAGCTCGTATGGAAAACGGAACGAACAGCCCACAACTCGACACTGTGTTAAAGGTGTTAGGGGCGTTAGGAAAAACTCTTTATATTGGAGATTTAGAGAAAGCGTAAGGCTGATTTTGTATAAATTAACCCCCACCGGTCGGTGGGGGTTCAATAACGGCGAGTCGTCGGAGGTTTTTCAGCTATTCTCTCCAGTTTTCTATTGGGAGACCGTGTATATTCTCAAAGTGTTTTATGTTTGAGGTTACGAGAATTGCGCCTGCTTCGATAGTCCATGCGGCGATAAAAATGTCTGTCTTGTGGTCAGATGTCCCATGTTTTTTTAAAGATACCGCTATTTCAGCCGCCTTTTTCATCACCTCTATTTCATCAAGTTTTGGATAATAAAGAATTTTTTCTAATTCTGCAAAAATTTTTTCTTGCGCTGTTGCCTTAGTATCTAAAAATCCTCGATAAAGTTCAAAGAAAACAAAAGGTGAAACAACAAGCTGATGATTAAGAGCGACTTCAATCGTTTTTATTCCCGTGTTACCGCGCTTTTTCAAAATATCTATAATTGTGTTGGTGTCTAAAGAATAAATCATCAGATTTCGTCCTCCATTTCGTTATGGCGCAATGTCAAGCGATATTTTCTTTCAAAATCATCTCCTTCAGGGAGCAGACGGTTTTCTTCGTCTGACAGATTGGCAACACCTTTCATAAAGGCTAAAACTCCTTCATATTGCCTTTTTTGAGACCATTCGGGGATAGGTTTGACAAGAAACCCCTCGTCTGTTTCGATTATATCAACCGGGATTTTCTTTTTTTCTGCCTCGAAAAGCCTTGAGGATTTCAAAAGCTCCTGCGGAAAAATTACACCTCGAGAATTTCCAAAGGGAGCAAGTGAAGAACGATAGACTTCCATAAAGTCAACTCCTTTCACACATATGTTATACGTTATATTATACAGTATAACGTATGATTATTTATATGTCAAGCGTTTTTTAGAATTGTTTAGTCCGGAATAATTATTGGTAACATATCTCAAGACCCCCAATCTGTGGGGTATCATCGAAACCCTCAATAACCATATTTCTACCCATACTGTTGCCTAACGCAATCGCTTTATCGTACGCTTCTTTTTTATTTGGGGTGACTAAATATATGTCACCATATCCTTTGTTTGTTTTTGGCTCGTCCTCAATGTTTACCATAACAATCCACTTCTTTGGATATTTCATTTTCGCTTCACCATACCATAATCTTTCCATAACAAGACCTCCCTTGCTCAATGAGCTTTTATTACACCTCTATCATAGCACATTTCACGAGAAAAATCAAGTTGTTTTGCTCAAACGCTATATTGTTCTTTTGTGTTCTACTCCCTCAAATTCAGCCGCGAAAATCACCCCCACTGTTTGGTGGGGGTTAGTTTTTATTAATCCCGCTCAACCGCGTAAATCTCAATCGGCATTTCTCCCGTTGCCAACTGCGGTTTGTTGTTTAATTCAAACAATCGCAATTCGCCGGAGTCGTAGCAGATTTCTCTGTTAAAATACTTCAAAATATCGCTACCGAATAGACTGCGCAGTGACGTTCCCAAAGCAAAAAACACGCGGCAATGCTGTAATTCGCGGTCGCCGAATTTGATTGAAACGTTTGTTATGTATT
>WRLV01000065.1 GCA_009777445.1 Oscillospiraceae bacterium
GGGGCTGTATTCGGTCCCAAGGGTTCGGCTGTTCGCCGATTAAAGTGGCACGCGAGCTGGGTTCAGAACGTCGTGAGACAGTTCGGTCCCTATCTGTCGTGGGCGTAGGATATTTGAAAGGCGCTGTTCCTAGTACGAGAGGACCGGAATGGACGAACCTCTGGTGCACCGGTTGTCACGCCAGTGGCACAGCCGGGCAGCTAAGTTCGGAACGGATAAACGCTGAAAGCATCTAAGCGTGAAGCCGCCCTTAAGATAAGATATCCCACAGCTTTATGCTGGTAAGACCCCTTGTAGACTACGAGGTTGATAGGCTCATAGTGTAAGTGCAGTGATGTATTTAGCTTGCGAGTACTAATCGGTCGAGGGCTTATACCTGATGTTAACTGTCTCTTTTGACAGTTGACCTTTGCGAATTATGTCTTTTTTGTTAGCGTTGGTTATTCAATTTTCAGAGAACTGACGGACAATTGACAATTGACAATGAACAATTGACAATTATTGTGTCCGCTACGCGGACGGATTTGAATTACCCACAATAGCTAAATTTTTTAAAACGTCGCCGGCAGGCGACACCACAATTGTCAATTGTCAATTGTACATTGTCAATTATCATCAGTCGGTGTCGATAGCGATGAGGGTCCACCTGTTCCCTTTCCGAACACAGTAGTTAAGCTCATTTGCGTTGACAATACTTGGTTGGTAACGACCCGGGAAGATAGAAAGATGCCGACTTATATTTAAAAGGGGGAACTTCTTCCCCCTTTTAGATGATTTTCTTCTGCTCTTCTACTCTTATCTTTTATATGTTCCTCCTTAGCTCAGTCGGTAGAGCGTTCGGCTGTTAACCGAAATGTCGTCTGTTCGAGTCAGACAGGAGGAGGTGATGACCCCCATGAACTTTGGTTTGTGGGGGTTGGTTATTCCACCCGACACTTTTGTGCCGGGCGGTGTATAATTTTCGGTGGGAAATGTAGGGGGGCTTGCTCACCCCGTTTTTTAAACATCTGCAAATTGTGGGACGAGCAAGCCCGTCCCCTACAACCCGTCGCCGTAAGGCGACGCTGTTATTTTTGCTTTAAAAAAAAGCCCGGAAATATACCCATAATATACCAAAACCTCCCTTGTATGTTCCAAGAAAGTATGCTATGATATATTTATTAAAATTTTAAAAAAGGAGGAAATCAAAAATGGAGGTTACAATAACCAGCAACGCAAAACTTGAAATTGAATCAAGCGGCGACTACAAAAAAGACGCCAAAAAAGCTTGCAGATTCGCTTATGAAGTCTGGAGTGAACAGCTAAAATTAGCGAAGCTTATAACAACCATGCAAAACAGAATGGTTCGAGAAGGTTTATACAAACCTTTTGAGGATTTTGAGGAAAAACAGGAAGAATTTGTGCTTAAACTGCCCGGGCAGCTTGAAGCAGAGCGTGAAGCCGCGAGAGATAAAAAAATCAACAAAAACTTTCAAAGATTTATTGAGGCATCAAAGAAAATTAAAGAGGCAGAAGCGGCAGGTGAAGATTTGCCGGAGTCGGTCTTTAAAAAATGGACTCCTGAAGACGAAAGGGAGGAAAGAAAAGCAGAATGGGAGTCCAAACAACTTGAAAAATTGACTGCAATTATGAGTGAAGAAGTAATGAGGATAGGCGAAGTACCAAAAGAAAAAGACAGCGACTCAAAATTTGAACATATTTTTAAAAAGATTGAAAAAGGTATTACGGAAGAGAAGATGGAGCAGTACAGGAAGTTTTGCGAAAATTCAAAGGAGACACCTAAGTTCGAGGTTAAGCAAACAACGCCACCACAAACGAAAAAAGAACCGGTCGCACCGTCTACGGATTTTACTCAGAAGGCATTATTATCGAAAACGTCAGAGTCGGCAACGACAAAAACACCAATAGCACCGTCTACAGATTTCTCAAAAGAGAAAAAATCGCCACCGGAAACGTCACAGCCGATAGCGACAAAAACTCCAATAGCCCCGTCTACGGATTTTACTCCGAAAACAGCACAGCCTGTAGCAACAAAAACACCAAAAAAAGATGTGAATTTATTAGAGAGTGTGGCAAATGTCGTGAGTTCGCGTGTTGAGCCGGTTATAAATGCGGTGAATAATGTGGTGGAGATGATTACAAGGGGGAACGATGAGCCGGAAAAAGTTGAAAAAGTTGAAGTTGAAACAAATGTTGAATTTATAGGAGCGTATAAGAGTATAGACGAAAATATAATACAAGAAACTGATACTTGGTGTGGAATGGCAAGCACATTAATGGTTTTAACTGCCCTTGAAACCTCTGAACCAGATTCTCTTAAAGATGACTATGTCCGCCCTACTCAATCTGAAATTGCAGATAAGGTGAGAGGTTGGGACGACACAGGGTGGGTTTACTTAATAAGAAACTTCTTAAACTCACAACTAAATCATGATTCTCCGCAATACAAATATGAGGGAGTTCCATGGGACGATGTTAGAACGGGCGAATTAAGCGAAAGTGAAGTCAACGATAAAATAATAAACAGTCTCGCTCAAAACAGACCCGTTATATTACATTCTAAGCCATATGGAAGCCTAAATTATTATTCCGGAATCGAATCTCACACAAAAATTAACCCTGAAACAGCACAACATTACATTGTTGTTGAGGCATACGACAAAAATTCGGAAACATTTGTAATATGCGACCCCACTAATATAAGACACGGCGATTTGTCCCCATATAACGGGAGAAAGTATGGAGTAACTTTAGAAGAAATATATAAGAGTGTTCTAAGTAACGGGTGGTTAATATATGCGTAATAAATTAAAAGTCGCACTAATTCTTGTAGCCGTTGTTATTTTAGCCATTTTTATACCAATTAAAAACACAAAAACTAAACACGAAGGAGAAACAATTACGAATGAATCGAGCGTAGTGGAAATAGATAATAAATGGAGAGAAGGCGTAAACATTGACGAAGTTTTTGAGCGACCCAACCCTTTTCTTCATTCTTTTCCGTTCGATGTGATTGAAAAATTTTTGCAAGATATGAAAAATGCGGCTGATAGTGGCGTAAGCGGCATGGCAAATCGCATTGTAGTGCACAGTTGTGATTTTTTTGAAACCGGTGAAGGCGAAGGGTTTGTCATAAGAACTTTTGGTCATGTAATGTCCATAAATTGGTCGGTATATGAAATATCGTATATAATTGATGCCGATTATAGAAGGCTTTACTTAAGTAAAAATGTTCTTGAAGACAACATAAGCGATGGAATAAGCGATGGGGAATTTCTCTATTATATGCATTCAGACAGAAATTTAAGGAGAATTGACAAAACCGGTGAAATTAAAACTTATCCTGTTTTTGAGGAAGAAGAAAACTTTTATGTAAGATATTTAAAAATTGAAGCTGAGGGAAATGAAATAATCGTAACTTATAGTTTAGCCGATTACAAATCCGTTGTGGTTGATGTGAGTTCTTGAAAAAGCTTGAAAGCAATTCCGCGTTTATGCGGAGTTGCTTTCGGGGGGTTGTTTGTGGGGAAAGGCGCGGTAGTGTTGTCGATGACGAGGTAGGCAAGCCCACCCCCGTTTCTTGTAAACATCTATTTCAGGACGGGCAAGCCCGTCCCCTACAAGTCGTCCGCGCAAGCGGACACAATAACTCTCAACTCTCAATTGTCAACTGTCAACTGCCGTCAACGCCTCACACTCCGAAATGTCGTGGGTGATTAGCAGCACGGTTTTCCCTTTAATTTGCTCTTTTGTATATTTTATGACTTTTTCTTTTGTCGGGGCATCTAATCCTTTGAAGGGTTCGTCCATAAACAAAATGTCATAATCGCTCATTAACGCCCTTAATATAGCGACTCTTCGCCGCTGACCGCCGCTCATGTTTCGCGTTGGTTGATTGACACATTCGGGGGCTAAGCCCACAGCAGCCATTGCTTCGCTCAAAGTTTCGGCGTTTAATTTTCGGCGGCAAGTTAAGCGTATATTTGCTCCCGCGCTTAAATTTTCACAAAGCCTGTCTTCTTGAAACACAAAGCTTTTACGTAAGTTTTCAACCCCCTCAACCTGCCCGCTGTCGGGTTTCTCTAACCCCGATATGATTCTTAACAGTGTGGTCTTTCCGCTCCCCGATGCCCCTGTGATACAGGTGACGATGCCTGTTTCGATGTGGGCATTAAATTTGTCAAATACGCGCTTTGGGCCATACGCTTTATTTATAAGTTTTAAATTTATCAAGCACACTCACAACCTTTCGATTTTGCGTATAATCAAATCAAGCAAAAACATAAAGAGCTTTTCAAACAGCAGGCTTATTATAATGACAGTCAGTGTCCATGCGAACAGGTCGGGGGTGTTGAAATAGACCTTTGACATGTACAGTTTTTCCCCTATTGAACCGGTGGGAATCCCGATTACCTCTGCCGCCACCCCTGCCTTCCAGCACAAGCCGAGACCCACCATGCAAGCCGCGCGAAAAAACGGCATAATTTGCGATAGGTAGATAAAAACAATTCGCCTATGTGTGGGAACGTCAAATACGCATGCCATTTCCAACAGCTTAGAATCGGTGTTGCGTATGCCGTTCAACAGGTTTGTATACACAACCGGAAATACCGTCAAGAACGAAATAAGCACAGACAGGTTGCGTGATGACACCCATATTAATACCAAAATAGTGAACGATGCCACGGGTGTGGATTTAAAGACCAAGACAACGGGGGCAAGAAGTTCTTCAATTCGCCGAAACCGCGCCGACAACGCAGCGGACATTCCACCCAAAAGAATAGCCAACAGAAAGCCGCTTGTTATTCGCTGAAACGAAAACAAAACGGAGTTCCAAAAATCGGCCTCGCAAATCAGCTGTGAAAACCTGACGATGACCGCCACGGGCGACACTAACAGTATGTCGTGGCCTATATACACGCTCAATCCGTGCCAAAGCAAAAGCCACAATGCCACCGACCAGAGCCGCACTCTATATTCTTTATTTGACGAAATAAAATTCTTCACCGGGCAGTGAGCCTCCTACAGATTGAGGGTTTTGCTCAAACAAAATGTTCAGATAACCTGAGAGTTTTTCTTTCATCTCAGCCCCATCGATATAGATTATATTGCAAAGCGGAATCGCTTCTCGCGCCACATCGGCAGGGAAAATATCATGTTTTTCAACCAACACGGCGGCTTCATCAACGTTACCGTTCACAAACGCCACAGAAGCGGCATAACGAGTGAAAAAGTCATTCACGGCTTCGGGGTTTTGTTCGATGAAATCGGCGCGCGCTACGACGACGGTTGTTATTAATGTGCTTGGAATGTCTGCTCTTTCCTGTGTTTTTCCCCATTCTTCGTTTAAGTCGAGGGCAATTTTAACATCAGCGTTTGCCATAAGCGCGGTGGTGACAAAAGGTTGCGGCAAAATTGCAACGCCATCTTCACTTGTTACCAACGCCGCCACAGTTTCAGAGTGTTCTGATTTCCATTCAATATTTACATCTTTTTCGGGTTCCATTCCGTTTGCTTTAAGAATATAGTTAAGGTCATATTCAGGCGACTTACCCTTAAACCCGGCATAGATTGTTTTGCCGCGCAAATCTTCCACCGACTTGATTGTGTCGCCCTTTTCAACTACATACAACATTCCCAAAGTGCCGAGCGCGACTGCACGCACAGCCCCATCGGTAGTGTTATACAAAACCGCCGCCAAATTAGGGGGAACCGCCGCAATATTAACATCACCCCTCACTACTTTGGGGACAACCTCATCAGGGCTGGCGAAAATTTCAAACGTGAAATTATTAGTGTCAATTTCGCCACTTTCGACTTCGTCAATAAGTTTTATCATTCCGATTGAAGAGGTACCTTTAATGACCGCCACACGAACATCAGAAGGCACTGCTTGCTGTGCGCAAGCGCAAAAGAGCGATAACGCGAGACATAAGGGCAATGCTTTAGTTAGTATGTTTTTTAAAAAAATAGTTTTCATGGTGAACTCCTTTGTTATTTCATAATTTATCCCTATAGGGTAAAGATTTAATGTAGCTTTCCATATAATCCCAATCAGGTGCATTTTCTTTTGCCGGTAATAAAATTTTTGCCTTCGATAAATTCGTTTTATATTTTCGCCCGAAAGAGTATCTATAACGTTCGAGGTCTAATACAGCGACCAAAAATAACGCATTGTATCGGTTGAGATTAATATTTCTGCCTACTGATAAAGTAGTTGAGCCGATAAAGTCCTTTTCAATATAATTTGTATAGCCCACCGAGCCTTGTCCGTCACAGATGAATACAATGCAATTTCCTTTTGTTGTTAATTCCTCGTTGTTCTTAACACGGCGCATAACGCCATTATTGTCTTTTTTTGCGCCTATATAATCAATATCGTCACCGTCTTCAAGAAATTCACTCGCGTTCGAGCATTTGCAAGGTTCGATTTTGAAAATTCCGCTTTTGCCCGAAATGGGAAAATACTTCCAGGATGTAATGTCAACGGACAAAGGGACTCCTGAAAAATTATTTATCCTTGAAATTTTGTCATTGGCTTCAATAAGCGTAGCAGGGGCAATGAAATCCCTCATATAGTCCCAACCGCCATTATAAATGACATAGCTTAAATATTTGTTACGAATATTCAGAAAATCCTCCGAACTTAACACGCTGTAATCAGTTTCCATATACGCTTCGGCTAACCATTCATCGGTAGCTATAACTTTTCGGCAAACCGAAAGACCCGGTTCTGTTTTTCTCCCTCTATATAGTCTAAGCCAATTTGCCTCAATATTAGCCCAAACACCTAACCCCTTATCGTCTGTTTTTTCTATTCTGCCGAGATTTTTTCTTTTTACAAAGCCATCGTCCCTAAAATACCCGAAAAATGTACTTGTCGTAGCGTTTTCATGCCTTGTGCCGAGCGTGAAAACCATACAGCAAGCGTTAGCACTTGCGCCGGGGTGAAACATATCAGACGGAAAAGAGAAAACCGCATCAAGTGTATGTTTTTCAAGCATTTTTGACTTATATAATTTTATATCCGCATCTGTACCGATAGCACATTGCATAGGCAACAGAACGGCAAGCCGCCCCGTCTTGACCTTTTCGGCTATTTTATAAACGTAATGAAAACCTTTCGAGGGGTCTTCTTTCAATTTGCTGTTCCAGGTTTTGGCGTATGTTTCATCGCTATGTTTTCTTTGTGCGTTATAAGGTGGGTTCATTAAGACAACATTAATCCCTGCATCAACATAGTTATCAACCTTGAAACAGCTTCCTTGAACAATATTAGAGTTGCCATCGCTATGTATCAACATATTCGTTGTGGCAAGCCCAAAAGCCGTTTCCTCGTATTCAATTCCGAAAATTTGCTTCTTCTTGACACGCTCCCTTTCGTTCTCTGTGTCGCAGTCCGCTAACGCTTCTGTCATAGCACGAACTAAGAACGCCCCACTGCCACAGCATGGGTCTAATATAACGGAATTACGATTAACTCCAACAACCTTACACATAAAATGAACTATGTGGTCTGGCGTAAAAGCTTGGTTTTTATCGGCTTTGCCAACATATTTATTAAAAGTTGTAAAAAACAGATTCAATAAATCTTGTCCTTTTGTAGTCCTTTCGTTAATAAACGGCAGAATTTTATTTTTTATTTCCTGTAAAACGTGCGAAAATTGTTCTTTTGTTAAGTCGGTGACATCTTGTGAATCAATCACCTTGCTTTTTAGAATTACTAACTTAGCGGCTTTGTTTAAGTCTTTAGCCTTATCGAGCAAGGTGTTTAGAATTTCCTCTACTCCAACCCGAATTTGCTTTGTGCTTAGCCCCTCATACTTTAAGCCATTCTTTAATGCCAAAAGACAAGTACCCACAAACTGGCTACGTATTTTTTCATTTATGCCATACCCATGAAGCAATTCATTGAGGGCGTAGGTATTTTCAACCACCGTTCGCTTATCATTCCTTGCGCCGAAAAACACGTCCTCGTAATCTGTAAAAGGGCGGATAACACGTTCGCTCTTGTTTTCGTGTTCTTCGTCAATAATTCCGCTGTCATCGAGCCATACACGAATTTCATCGGTTTGAGTAGCCGCCAAGATAGCAACAATCCTATTGTCTGTGAGTTGCTTTTCATAGGTTACATATTGCTGTAATTGCTGTATATCTTTCGCAGCACTCCCTTTAACAAGTTTTGACTTAGTTTCAATAAGCACGGTTACTCTTTCATTAGCAAAACGCAAGTCTAAGTTTTTATATCGCCGCAAAGCATCTGAAGCGAGAAAACTTAAATAGTCCTTGCCGATTTCTTTTAGGGCTTTTTCATAACTGAATTCTCCGTTCTCTATATTATCGGTTAAAAAATCACTTCCAACTGTAGTGATTATATCTGTTCGTCTCATTAAAATCCCCTCTCATTTAGTGCCACTTTTACCATTATACCACACTTTTGTCAATTTTACAACAGCATATGCTCAACTCTCTTTCTTACGAAAAGCAACGATATTCACAGTGCCGCTGCCTTTAAATTTTGACATTTCATATTTCTCATGAAGGCTTTTTATTAAGTCGGGCCATTTGTGGAAGCCGTAAGAGCGTATGTCGAAATCGGGTTTAGCCCTTTTGATGAAGTGATACGCCGTAGTTACGTTTACCCAACCGTCTTCATCTTGATATTTTTCATACGCCATGTCAAGAAGTGGTTCTAATTCTTTAATGTCAAAAGAGGGGTCAAGTTCGATTTTGTTTACAGAGGCAATGCTTTCTTTGAAAGTGCTTGAAATATACGGCCTTTTAGTTTTAGCTTTAGTTTTTATGGGAATGTCTTTTGTGGGTGTTTCGCTCATGACGGTGGTTTTTAAATCGCCGTTTTCAAGAGCTTTCGATGATAATAATTCTGTCAGAATAAAATCGTCACAAGCGTTTATAAACGACTTCGGCGTTTTTTTCTCGCCAACGCCGAAAACATATTTTTCGGAGGCTCTCAAACGTGTTGCAAGCATAGTAAAGTCTGAATCGCTTGACACCAATACAAACGCATCATACCTATCAGAATATAGCAAATCCATTGCTTCAATAATCATAGTCATATCTGATGAATTTTTCCCGATGGTGTAGGCGAATTGTTGCACAGGCTGTATCGCAAGCTCATTAAGTGTATTTTTCCAATTTTTTAATGCTTTATCAGTCCAATCACCATATGCCTTTTTCACAATAATATGACCATGTGACGAAATTTCATCTAAAATGGGTTTTAGCTTTGAAAGCTGAGCATTTTCAGCATCAATCAACATCGCTATTTTTTTAAGCTCTTCTATATTTTTCAAATTGACCTCCAGTGTGTTTTTAAAATTTTAAAACTATGTTATATAGTATAAAGCATAAATTGGAATTTGTCAATGATAAGAAGTTTAAAATATTTTTCAAAAACCTATTGACAATTCAGAGTTTATAGATTATACTGTATATAGTGATTATAAAAAGTGAGGTGAAGCAGTGAAGATTATCGTATCAAACCGCTCGGGTGTTCCAATTTATGAGCAAATCAAAGAGCAAATCAAGGAGGCTATTTTTTCAGGGCAGTTACATGAGGATGAGCTTTTGCCGTCCGTTCGAGGGCTTGCGCGAGAACTCAAAATCAGTGTCATTACCACAACTCGCGCCTACAGCGACCTTGAGGAAGAGGGCTTTGTCGTGAACATGCAGGGCAGGGGGTGTTATGTCCTGCCGCGAAATACCGAACTTGCGCGAGAAAACGCCCTGCACAAAGTTGAGGACGGCTTAATCACTGCTATTGAAGCGGCTAAGTCGGACGGGATTCCTAAAGAAGAAGTAGCAAAACTATTAGAAATATTATGGGAGGAAGAGAATGGATAGCATATTAGAAGTAAACGGGCTTTGCAAGAAGTATAAAGATTTCGCATTGCAGGACGTGACGTTCGCTGTTCCGAAAGGTTTTATTATGGGTTTCATCGGGCAGAACGGCGCAGGGAAAACTACCACTATAAAGTCGATTTTGAACATAACCAATACCGATTCGGGGGAAATAAAAATCTTCGGAGAGGAGAACATTCCTGAAAATAACGGCAAAATCGGTGTCGTCATGGATTCGCCGATGTACGTTGACGAATGGACGGTT
>WRLV01000066.1 GCA_009777445.1 Oscillospiraceae bacterium
TAAATAATCATATAACTATTATAACACAATGAAACGGACATTTTGGGACAGGATTTTAATTTATTTTTGAAACAAAAACACCGCCCGACAAAAACTGCCGGGCGGTGTAGCTGTTATAATTTCAAATCCGTCCGCGCAAGCGGACACCACAATTGTCAATTGTCAATTGTACATTGTCAATTGTCCGTCACACCGTCAACATCCCATTATCGCTAATCTGAAGAATTAGCAGTTGTTCTTCTCTTCCTGTCACTGTGTTGATATAGACTAAGATTTGTTGGCCGTCTTTTGCGGTGCAAAGAAACTCGTAGCAGAATTTTTCGCTTAACCCGTCTGACGGAATGACACACAGTTTGCTGTCTTTTACGGTGAGGTAGGGCGATAATAACTCTTTAGCCTGCTCTCTTGTAAGTTGCGCTTCGGGAATAACCCTCTTCATGTGATTGGTGAGATAGCCTCGTGAGTCGAAACTTAACACATCGCCGTTGTCCATTGCTACCCCCACTTTGATTAAGTCGGTGTAGAGCGTTACGCCGCCTTGCGTCCCGGCGAAGTTTATGATGCAAACCCCGTGTTGAAGTTCATAGTAGGTGTCGGTTATTTCAGTTATCCCGAGTGTTGCTAAGAATTTTTTGGCATTGTCAATTGCGCGTGCTACCGACACGGCTGCATCTCCAACCTCGCGAAAAGTTAACATATAGCTCAGATAGCCGCCGTTTTTGGTAATCGAAACGGTTGTATCGCCGTCCATGAAAGTGTATGACGGCATATGCCCTCTTTCTTCACCCACTAATCTCAAATCGGCGATTCTTGAAATGTCAACCGCCCTTTTAAGAGCAGTCGCCTCGTCAATTGCCTGTGCCCCTTTGAGCATACGTGGATTTCTTTCCATTAGGTGGTCTGAAAACGGGCCGTCATAAATCAACATCGGGAAGCTTTCAAAGTTAGACTCAATGTCCGCGAAGCCGCTGACGACATGTTGCGGCGATTCGGCATTGTCCACCGTGTTTGCCCCTAAAACTGTGCCTTGAACCTTGTCAAATGTGAGATAGCCGCCGTGAATTTGGCTTTCGACACTCCACATGCTGTCTGAAATTGTTCTTGCGTAGTCATACAGCGATTCTAAATTAGCCTTCTCTTCGTCGGTTATTACCTCTCCTCTTGCCAATTTTTCAGAGAGAGCCCTTGAATAATTTCCCACCTGTGATAAAAATTTATAGGTGTTTTCGAGGTTAAGCTCTTCTATAGGCAATTGCGACAAAGAAATTTTTGCTATGTTAGCATCGCTCCAGAGCTTTGCCGAAAGTTCTGTCATCATGTCGGGGTTATTGCTGTATAGCCCCTTGTTAAGCGTGTTTTTGATGTTATCGAGATTAAGTGATAAATCGCCGACACTTCTGAGATAACTGTGCTGAAGAGAACGCCGCGCTACCGTTGCTTCGCGATAACTGCGATAAGCAAGCACAGACAACGCGATAACAGCCGCTGTTGAAAATGCAATTATACGAATTAGTGAATCTTTTGATATTTTAACCATAATTTATATGCCTTTCTTGTTTTATTTGTTTATTATAGTTTGCAATTTTAACTGAATTATTTATATTAGTTTGCATTTTAAACTGAATTATTATTAAGATATAGTTTGCAATTCTATTCTAAATATGCTATAATTAGAAAATGATTTATTTTGATAATGCTTCAACCACAAAACCGTGCGAAGCGGCTGTTGACACATTCGTTAGAACAGCCCGCCATACTTTCGGCAACGCCTCATCTCTTCACAGTCTCGGAATAGAAGCAGAAAAATTGCTCACCCGGGCGAAAAAAATAATAAGTAACCGTTGGGCAGAAAAATACAGTGATGATTTCGACTTGACTTTCACAAGCGGCGGAACCGAAAGCAATAATTTAGCCATTTTAGGCAGTGTCGCCAAACAAAAGCGCGGTAAAAATCGAATAGTAACCACAGCCATTGAACACGAAAGTGTTTTGGCTCCCTTAAAATTTCTTGAAGACCGTTATGAAATAATAAAAGTCGGCGAGCCGTCACAGGCGTGTTTTGAAAACATCAGCGATGCTATTATAAGTGCGGTTGACGAGCAGACTGCATTGCTGTCTTTTATGGCGGTTAACAATGAGACAGGGCTTATTATCGACTCAACACGGATTTACAAAGAGGTTAAACTTAGATTCCCTGATTGTATAGTCCACGTTGATGCGGCGCAGGGCTTCTTGAAATTGCCGGTTGTTGGGGATTTAGTGAGCTTTTCGGGGCATAAGCTGCACAGCCCTAAGGGAATAGGCGCGCTTCTTGTGAAAAAAGGGGTGAAACTCGCGCCCATTATGTTCGGCGGCGCACGGCAAGGTGATGTGCGTGCGGGAACGCCCCCAACCGAGCTGATAACATCACTGAGCGCGGCGGTTGAAAATTATGAGTACAATGCCGATTATATCAACGCTCTTAACCAACACTTTACGTCACAGTTACAGCGGTTTAAAAATATTCGGCTTAATAGTTACACGGACAAGACAATCCCCGATATAATAAATTTTTCGGTTTTAGGGGTGAGGAGCGAGGTTTTGGTTCATTTTTTGGCGGAATGTCAAGTATATGTTTCAAGCGGTTCTGCTTGCGGCAGGGGAAAGCCGAGCCATGTATTGCGCGCCTTAGGATTAAGCGATAAAATCGTCGATTCGGCAATAAGGGTAAGCTTTTGCATGGACAATACCACAGCTGAAATAGATGAGTTTTTCATCTGCCTTAAAAAAATTTTAGAAAGGCTTAGAGTCTAAAGTTTGAAAGTAAAATCCAGTGTAGATAGGGAAAGCATACTTTCAAAGCGCATTTGTGCAGAAAGGGAATGTCTAAAGATGGAAGTAATAATGCTCAAATATGGGGAAATAGCACTGAAAGGGCAAAATAAACGTACATTTGAAGAAATTTTGATTAAAAACATAAAATATAAACTTAAACCGATGGGCGAATTTAAGCTCTCACGGATGCAGTCAACTATATATGTTGAGCCGCAAAGTGACGACATTGACCTTGACTTAGCGGTGAAAAAACTGCTTTGCGTGTTCGGGTTGGGGGCAGTTCAACGCTGTTTGGTGTTACCTAAAGATTATGCCGCGATTTCTGAAAAAGGGGTGGCTTATCTTGAAAACGCCCTCAGAACCGCCAAAACCTTTAAGGTTGAAGCGAAACGCGCCGACAAGAGCTTCCCGATGACAACGCCTATGTTGCAAAGAGAGTTTGGCGGCGATATTCTTACAGCCTACCCCCATTTAACGGTGGATGTTCACAACCCCGATGTCACGCTCATAGTCGAAATTCGCGACAGGGGGGCATATATCAATGACACGCGACTGACGGGCGCGGGAGGGCTACCCGTTGGGAGTTCGGGCAGGGCGTTGCTTTTGCTCTCGGGCGGAATAGACAGTCCCGTTGCAGGCTATATGATGGCAAAAAGAGGGCTTAAAATCAGCGCGTTGCACTTTGAAAGCCCACCTTATACTACAGAGCGCGCTAAGATGAAGGTGGAAACACTTTGCGAAAAACTTTTAGCCTATTGCGGCGCAATAAAACTCTACACAATCAATTTTACTCGTTTGCAAGAGGCGATTCAACAAAACGCCCCTGAGGAATATTTCACAATTATAATGAGAAGGCTAATGGTTGAAATTTCTAACAGAATAAGCGAAGAAAACGGCTACCGCGCCTTAATCACGGGAGAAAGCGTGGGGCAAGTGGCAAGTCAAACTCTATCGGCAATGAGCTGTATCGAAAGGGCGGCAAGATTTCCCGTATTACGTCCGTTGGTAGGATTTGACAAAATCGAAATAACCGAGCTTGCACGAAAAATTGACACATTTGAAACCTCAATTTTACCATATGAGGATTGTTGTTCCGTTTTTACCCCACGTCACCCAAAGACCAACCCCAAACTTAAAGAAGTCGAGCAAATTCAAGAAAGTTTCGATTATGAGCCGTTTATTCAGCAGTCAATACAGGAAATAGAGGTAAAAATGTTTTGATAAATAAAGAATATATTGACAATATCAAGTTAGATATTGACAAACGGGTACAAAATGTAGTAGAATTATTAAAGAGGTCTTCTCTCAAGGTTTCTTGCGCCGAAAGTTGCACGGGTGGAATGTTGTCAGCGGCACTTACAAAGTTGGCGGGCGTGTCGTCTGTGTTTGAGTTCAGTGTCTGCTGTTATTCAAACAGCGCGAAAGAAAAACACCTTGGTGTTAACGGACAAACCTTGGCTAAATTCGGGGCAGTGTCAGAAGAAACCGCTCTCGAAATGGCAAGCGGCATAATTAAAGCAAGCGGCGCGGACATAGGGCTTTCTGTCACCGGAATAGCCGGCCCCGATGGGGGGACTCCCGATAAACCTGTCGGCACGGTGTACATTGCGGCGGTTTACAAAGACAAAAGCGAATGTAGGCGGCTGTCAATAAATCCCATCGACAGAGAATATATCAGAGCTTATTCAGTAAATGAAGTTTTGAAGTTGGCGCAAAAAATATTATAAAGAAAGGATATGTCCGAAATTATGGCAATAGCGGCTCACTATAACCAACGCCCAAGCGGCAGGGGAAGAAAACAGGGCTTTCTTGCAGGAATTTTCCCTGTTAAGGGCGACAGCGTAGGCGAGGTGTTAAGAAAAATTGTGTTTCTTATCGCGTCTTGTTCTTTTATTTATTTCGGTGGCTCGGTGGTGTTAGACCTCACCGGCGACTTTGTTCAGCAAGAAATAAAGAAAAAACATATGGAGGACACCTGGAACAGACTTGATTTGCCTGAAGAAATGGTTGAAAGGGTAAGGAGCAAAAAGCCGGAAATTCTTCCGGAATATGTTGCCGCCTACGACCAAAACAACGATTTAGTTGGACACATTCGTTATGAAGACAAGTCCAACCCGGGTAACTATATGCTCAACTATTATGTCTATCAATCTGATGACAATGACTATTATCTTGAACGCACTTTTGAGCATAACTACAGCATAGGCGGCTCAATATTCGCTGATTATCGAAATAAGTTTTTACCCGACGAGAACAGCGCGAACACCGTTCTTTACGGTCACAACATGATGAACGGAGAATATTTTACAAAAATCACTAATTTTCATGCGACTAAACACGTTTTCAATGGCGAACAAGCCGCTTTAGATTATTATAAGCGGTTTCCCGTCATAGAATTTGATACGATTTATGAAAAGGCAAGCTGGAAAGTTTTCGCCGCCGTTTTATTCAACACAGAAGCGCGACACGGTGAAGTTTATGAATATAACAACAAGCTTGAATTTTACACAGTGAATGAGTTCAATCTTTTCATTCTCGACATAATGGACCGTTCGGTTTTGTTCACTGACGTTGATTTGATATATGGTGACAGCATATTAACCCTGTCTACTTGTTATTATCCAATGGGAAGAGATATCGAAACACGCTTAGTTGTATTCGCCCGAAAGGTGAGAGACGGCGAAAGCGACACGGTGAACGTAAACAAGGCAATATACAACGACCGCGAACTCAGATTCAGAAAGCAAGAAGAACGCTACGGTTCAAGATGGCAAGGCAGAGTCTGGGACGCATCTTATCTAAAATCATACTAACCGGAGAGCCTCCGGTGGCAGCCGGAGAGCCTCCGGTGGCAGCCGGCGGCAGACCGAGAGTCGGATAGAAAGGAATTAAGTATATGTCCTATAATAGTAAGAAAAGAGCCGAATCAGAGAAAATAACCACAGCTTTCATTCCCAACGGGAAGGATAGTGTGTCGGCGTTAATCAGAAAGTCGCTGTTCTTGTTGTCAGTGGCGGCAATTGTGACTTTCTCTGTTTTAATCATCATGAACCTGCAAAAAGACGATGAAATAAGCCGTTCGCGCGAGTTGAGCGTGAACAGCGGCATATTCGGGAGAATCACCCTTGATACAAGCGTTTCAACCCCCCGTGAAACTTTGAGTGAGCCGCTTGAGACATTCCCCGAATATCTGAGCTATTATGAACATAACGATGATATGGTGGGCTGGGTTTATATACCGAACACCGGGCTTAGCTATGCTGTTTATCAAGCCGTTGACAATGAGTATTATCTGCACAGAAACGCCTCTCGACAACCGGCTGAACATGGGGCTGTTTTTGCCGATGCCGCTGTTCCGTTCGGGCCCGGGAAAAAGAGGCCCAACAACACGGTTTTATATGGCCATAATTATGACCGCAACGGGAGCGCAATCGGCTCTATATTCGCAACGGTTACTTATTATAATCCGCGCGGCTCACGCGGCGACTTCTATCTTTCTCACCCACTTCTTGAGTTTGACACTCTTTATGAAAGGGGAGTCTATAAAATTTTCGCGGCGGCTTATTTTAACACGTTAGATAAGCATGGCGAGGTTTATCCTTATTTTACTAAACGCTCATTTTCAAATCGTTTGGAATTTTACGACTTCGCCGTAAATATAATGGACAGGAGTGAGTTTATTACCGATGCTGACTTGAGATACGGTGATGAAATTATTACTCTGTCAACATGTGTTGATGTATTGGGTGGGCTTGACGATGAAATACGTTTCGTGGTTTTTGCACGCAGGGTTCGCCCCGATGAAGAGCCGGAACCAAACCTCGAAGCTTATCACCACAACCCGAGCGTTCGCTACTTCGACCACTGGTATAACTACCGTGGCGGCAGTTGGGAAGGCAGGGGTTGGGATTTAAACTTAGTCGAAGGTCTTGAAGAGTTCATAGAACAAAACCGCGACTTGCCGGAAGTCAAGAAATGGTTGACGAACAGTTGACAATTGACAGTTGAGAGTTGACAGTTGTGGAGTCGCCTTACGGCGACGGATAGAGGGGAGTTATAATATGTCAAATAAATCTTTAGTTAAGTGCGCGGGGGCGTTGGCTGTTATTTGCCTGTATACTTTTTTGTTCGGCTTTGTGGGGAGTATTTTTGATGCCGAGGAGTTCAGCGCGGACCAAAGCCCCGAGTTTCAGCTCAACAACCAAGATGAGCAGGGGCATGAGCTTTATGGTGAGCCAATCACTATTTATCGAACAGGGATTAATGCCGCTAACGACCAAAAGCCATCGCTTTCAGACTTAACCCCTGCCGCCCAGACCGCCCAAACTTCAACTACAGCCACAGAGAGAAGAACAAGCTCCCCATCGGAACACTATGAAGCCCCCACCATAATTGTCACCGATGAGCCGTACACCGCTTCGTCAACTTCTGCAAGTACCACCGCTACAGTCTCTCAAACAACCGCACAAACAACAACAACCGGCGCAACAAGAGCGACAACAAGAAGAACGAGCGCGCCGTTTGATGAGCTTGAGGAATATTATGAAGAAGATGAAGATGAAGTCGGCACGACTGCCGCTACCACCCGTTCTAATGCCGCAAACAACAACGAACAACTGTCAGTCATTGTAAACGGCAGAGAAATAACCGACTCGGCGTTAAGCATTGTTGCGCGAATAGTCCAAAACGAAATCGGCAGTGCGTTTAATGAAGAAGCAATCAAAGCCCAAGCGGTGGCATCTTATACATACGTGAAACTCTATAACGACAAACACGGGCGACCTGCTCCTGTTCTCATGTCAAACGTTTCATCAAGTCGCATAAACTCAATCGTGAGTCAGGTTTTAGGGCAGGCGATTTACTATAACGGCGAGTATATACAAGCGGTTTATTGCGCTTCTACTGCCGGTTATACCGCATCGTCAACAAGCGTTTGGGGGCAAAACTTCCCATATCTCATAAGCAAGCCCGCCCCCCATGATGAGTTTTTCGACCCGAACTACGGTGTCACGAGAAAGATGAGTTCTTCCGAAATGATGCTCAAAGTGCTTAAAAACACCGGAATAGAACTCAGCGGCGACCCCTCGCGTTGGTTTGAAATTCTCTCCCACACCGATAACGTGTATGTTGAATATATGTCAATCGGTGGGCAAAGAACCTACAGGCAGGCAGGTGAAGAAGTCGAAATCACAGGCAGACGATTCAGAGAAAACATCATGGAATTCGACCTGCGCTCCGCCGCCTTTGAACTCGAATATAACCGCGCGGCTGACGTGTTTAACATAACCACATATGGTTACGGTCACGGCGTTGGCATGAGCCAAAATGGGGCAAACATATTAGCCAAAACCGAAGGCTACGACTACCGCCAGATACTCGCGTTTTATTATCCGGGGACGACGGTCAATTGACAGTTGACAGTTGATGGTTGAGAGTTGACAGTTATTGTAGGGGACGGGCTTGCCCGTCCCGTCTCTTACAAACATCTGCAAATTTCGGGACGGGCAAGCCCGTCCCCTACATTTAATTGTCAACTGTCCAACAGTATTTCCTTAATCTCTTGCTCGGACATTCCGCGTTTTTTTAGTTTTTCAATAATTTCTGTTCGCTCTTCTTCGCGACCTTTCTCCTCACCCTCTTTTCTCCCCTGCTCTCGCCCTTCTTCACGCCCTTTTTCCATGCCCTTCTCCATGCCTATTTTCTCGCCGATTTTCTTACCCTCTTCTCTCCCTTTCTTTTTGCCTATTTTCTCGCCTTTCTTCTCAGCCGAATAAAGTGCCGATTGTTCTTCCCTGAGCTGAACTTCACGGGCTTCGACCTCTCTGACAAAAGTTTCGTCTTTGTTTAAGCGGCGAACCTCGCCTACGGCTTTGCGTATTTTGTCGTTTGATGACTTTTCAAGTGCGTTTATTTCTTCCTCGGTATCGGCTCCGATTAAGCTCAACCAATACTCGATGTCTCGTTCGGCGTTTTCAATCGGCGGTATTTTTTTAAGCTCAAAGAAATGGATTTCTTTCTTGTCTGTAAGCATTTCGTGGCGTTTTTCTTCCATCGTGATAAACTTTGAATGGTATTCGGAACAGCCGAAGGCGTTCCAGTCAATTATATTGATGAGAATTGTTTTGGGGATTTTCTCGTATTCCTCGCCGCGCGGCAGTCTTGCGAACATAAGACATGAGTAATACTCTGCTCTCGCCCGAAAATCGTCGCGCCCGAACAGCTGGATTTCGATGTCGATTTCTTTACCGTCAACGTTTGCGCGAACGTCTAAACGGCAAAACTTTTCTTTGGTACTCGATGGCGTGATTTCTGTCGGCTTTAAAATTATTTTTTTTGCCTTGAAGTCTAAAGCCGATGAAATAAGTGCTTTTAAAAGCTCTTCGTTGTCTGCAAATATTTTTTTAAATGCAATGTCGACTTTTGGTTTTACTTTTAGTTCGCTCATTTTTACACCCCGTTTCAATTGACAACTATCCACTATATATAATGATAACATTTTTTTACTTACTTTTCAAGAGCTAAATGAAATTTTTATGATTATTTTTCAAAAGTTGAGAGTGATTGTAGGGGACAGGCTTGCCTGTCCCGAATGAACACAGAATTACACACCGCC
>WRLV01000067.1 GCA_009777445.1 Oscillospiraceae bacterium
AACGAATCTGGTCACACGCCATAACTTCCCAAAATCGCCCGTCAGCACTCAACCTTCGCCTGAATATGTAACCCAAGAACACTTTTCTGCCATCAACGAAAAACGCAACTTTATTTCCCTCTGAAATATTTAACTCATCGTCAATACAGTTGACAGTGGACAGTTGAGAGTTGACAGTGGTGGTGTCGCCTTGCGGCGACGGATTTGAAGTTGCAACAAGTACGCCAAACAAAAACGTCCGCGCAAGCGGACAGCATAACTGTCAACTCCCAATTGTCAACTGTCAACTGTTCGTCAAGCCTAAAATGCAAAAATATTTTGCATTTTTTGAATTTTGTGAATTTTGCCAAATTTTACTTATGAACTTTGTTTGTTTTGACGAAAATTATAAGAATAATTTTGATTTTTAGTCCCCATTTTCAATCCCCCCTTCCTGCATTAAATAATCATGTAACTATTATAACACAACAAAACGGACATTTTGGGACAGGATTTTAATTTATTTTTGAAATAAAAACACCGCCCGACAAAAACTGCCGGGCGGTGCAACTGTTATAATTTCAAATCCGTCCGCGCAAGGCGACGCCATATACATTTAAGGCTGTCAAGATGTTCTTGACAAGCCGCTCTCTTTCATGTATAATAATATTACTAAATTTGTGCAGAAAGGGGATGTCTAAAAGCATGAGAAAATCACGGTTATTATTGTTGTGTATTGTCTTAATCTTATTTATTGGGGGGTGCGTTAATCCGTCTATTGAGATTGAACCGCCCGAGATTATTGACACGCCGCTTGAAGAGGTTCAACGTGAAGTCGGTGAAGTGCGGTTTTTAAGCCTTTATCCTGAGTTAGATAAGGTCTATGAAAAAATAGCGGCGGCTTATTATGAAGAAACAGGGGCAACGGTTAAAATTGAGAGCGTAAAAGAAGAAGACTATTTTTTGAACTTGCGCGAAAAACTTGAAGGAGACATTCCACCCACTATATTTCAATTCACTGATACAGCTGATTATCTTGATTTTGCTGATTTGACGGCTGATATGTTTTATTCGGAATGTTATGGGCTTCTCAACGATAAATCGCTTGCAATCAACTATAAAGGTATTCACATTTTCGCCCTGCCGTTGAGCATTAAGGGGTATGGAATCATCTATAACACCGATATAGCCGACAGATATTTCGCCTTGAACGATGCCGCAATCAGAAGCATGTGGGAAATCAGAGGCTCATCGGGGTTCAAGAACGCCATTGAAGACATGACAGAGAAGGCAGAGCGGCTTGGTCTTGAAGGGGTGTTCTCTTCTGTTCCCGTTTCAAGCGGAATGGAACAACTTTTTAACATCGCCTTGTATTATGAGCTTTGGGACGATAACCGACTCCCCGAATTAACGACAAAAGGCGAAATCGACACAATCAAATTTTCGTTCGCTGAACGTTTTCTCAACACTTTAGACATTATGTTAGACAATTCTGTGAGTGGGCGAGGTGATTTAAGCGCGCTCACCGACGAACACGCCGCCTTAGAGTTCGCGCGAGGTGAAAGCATGATGCTCATGGGCGACAATCAGCTTTTTGAACAGCTGATTTCAGCTCCCGACAGCGTTTTAACTAAAGATAATTTAGCAATGTTCCCTGTTTTTATAGGCGCGCCGGGTGAAGTAAGCCAAGGGCTGACCATAGGCAGCGATAACTATTTCGCAATTAACAATCGCGCAAGCGAGTTAGATATGTTAGAATCACAATATTTTATCGACTGGCTTTACACTTCTGATGAAGGCAGACGATTTGTGACGGATGAGCTTAAATTTATCCCGCCATATTTAAGTTTTACGCAAGAAGACCTTCCCGAAGAACGCCCTCTTGACAGATGGGTTGTAATTTGGGCATCACGTGGAGCGATTACGAGTATTCCGCAACTGTCCGAGTTTATTCCACACGCTTCTTTCATGGAAAACTTAGGGAAAAGACTCACAGAATACGCCGCAGGAACCACCCCACGCGAAGTAATTCAAGAAGATACTGCGCAGGATTGGAAAACGACTTGACAGTTGACAGTGGACAGTTGAGAGTTGACAGTTTTGGAGTCGCCTTGCGGCGATGGATTTGAAATTATAACAGCTACACCGCCCGGCACTTGTGTGTCGGGCGGCTTTTTTCAGGTAGCTTGATAAAAATTTGTAAAATAATGAAAAAAAGCTTGCTTTTTATGGGAAAGTATGTTATAATGGCATTATCTGGAAATTTCCTATGTCTTATAAATAAGTTTTTGTTTATTGAGTTGAGTGAGAGAAAAGGTATCATACCCTATTTAATTTCTTACGAGATAAGCATTGACATCGCTGGAGGGGGTGAATCCAATGTTCTAAATAAATCAAGAGCCGTAAAGTAGAACGGCAATGCCGAAATCAACGTTAAGAAGAATAAAAATGTTTTTGTGAAAGGATTTTAAAATGAAATTTAATAAAAAAATAGTTTCGTTATTAATCGTGGTCGGTATAGTTGTGACAACTATGCTAAGCGTTATGCCTGCCGGGGCAACTGACTTAGGCAATGTAACCGAATTTGGCGGTGGTTTTGGCACTTTTGAAAAGCCATATCTTATAAAAACACAGCAACAATTGGTAAATATGGGCGACCAAAGATTTTTGGCTTCAAACTTTAGATTAGAAAACGACATAAATCTTCAAGGTTGGTGGACACCTATCGGTGCAAGTGCAACAAATAAAGCGTTCAGCGGTGTGTTTAACGGTCAAAACTTTACAATCAGCAATTTGAACGTCACCGGAACTGCACGCATGGGGTTATTTGGGCAAACCAATAATGCAACCATCACCAACTTAAACATTGTTGGGGGAACAGTTACTGCCACAGCCACGGCAAGTTATGTTGGGACTATTGTTGGTTATGCACAAAATTCTTTGTTCTTAACTAATTGTACAGTTAATGTAGCTGTCGTTGGAAAACAACATACAGGCGGTCTTGTTGGTTATGGGCAACGCACCATTATCAGAGATTGCACCTTCATGGGTACTGTCAGAGGCACAACAAATGTGGGCGGAATAATAGGAAAAGCCATAAAAGTTGCCGCAACCGATATAGCGATTATTTCGAGAACCAGTGTAGTTTTGCCACCCAATGCCGATTCAAGCCTTATAAGCATAATCGGCACAACAGGCGATGTTGGTGGTATTGCCGGAGAGATGACCGGCAGAATTGAACAATGTTTTACTAATGTTAAAATACATGGTACTACCAGAGTAGGTGGTATCGCCGGTTCTCTTGTAACTACGGCAAGCACCCCGGGGCAAATTTTTGATAGCTATTCCACGGGTGAAGTTCTCTCACTTAGTGGCGGTAGCACTGGTGGAATTGCAGGAAATTCTACCGGCAATAGTTCGATTAAGCAATTAATTGCTCGTTGCTACTCTACCGCTGATGTTATTTCTGTTGGAAGCGGTAGGAAAACAGGCGGTATTGTCGGAGATAATGGGACATCTACCTCTTGGGGCAACGTTGAAAAAAGTGTTGCTATAAACAGACTGATTTCACAAACATCTGCTGTTACCTTGCCAACAGGGACTGTAAATATAGGAAGAGTGGCGGGTACTCCCAATGGCAATTACAGCGGAACTCATCACTTAAATACCATTCCTATTGTAAATAGCTCTCCCCTTTCTACGTATAAAGGAACAGATGCCACTCCGCAAAATCTCGCCACTGTAACAAGCCCAAGCTTCTATATAAATTTAGGTTGGGATTTTAACCCTAATTCCGTTTGGGTGATTGATACAAACTACTCAATATACCCTATTTTGCAATGGCAGTTACCTACACCAATACCCGGCGTTATTCTAACGTATGACCACGGAGATTCTGTTGAAATTCTTGAAGAGGAGAGTTTTGATTTATTAGCTACGCCGACATTAACGAGCGACTCTATTGCAAATTGGGTTTTTGACAGCTCACTTCTTTCCGGTGTAATAACAGATGATTCTATTAAACTTACAGCATTGATATTGCCGGGCAATCAGAAAGAAGTTACTACTACAGTGAGTGTAGTAACTTCCCAAGGAGCTACTGAGTCTATACAAGTGGTAATTAAAATTGACAAAGTTCATGAAATTAAAGAGCTTGCTGTTGCTCTTGAAGTCGGAGATTCTGTGTATGTTGGCGGCTTAGACTTTAAAAATGAGATAATAGAAAACACCGGTTATACTTGGGAATCAAACCGCCCCGACGTAGCCACTGTCTCAATAAACGGCAAGGTTACAGCTGTTGGCTTAGGCGTTGCCGAGATAACCGGGACAAGGGGCAGATTTTCTTCTACAATCACTATAATTGTTCGAGAAGCCCCGATTTTACACATCGAGAAAATTACGTTTAGCACTGATTATGTTAAAAGTAACGAAGTCCCCAATTCTATCTCTAACTATATCAACGGAGAAATGATTTGGACGGGACGGGTTATCGATTTTATGTCGATAGAACCTCTTGATGTCGGAACCGGCGGCGTTAGGTGGTTTAGTGAAAACGAAGACTATGCAACCGTAAACACAACCACCGGACTTATTGCAATAGAGGGGTATAGGCAAGTTTCTATTCGCGCCGAATCTGCATATGATAGTTCTATATACGCAAGAATTATCATTGATACATCGCCTGACGTGTCGTTGATAGAAATTGTTACACCGGACGGTACGTCAGTTAAAGAAAATAATCAATTGTCTTTAGCTGTTGATACAACTCCCGACGGAGCTTATTCAGTGATTACCTGGAGCAGTTCAAATGAAAATATTGCAACAGTTGACCAGTATGGTATCGTAACAGGAAAATCTCGCGGCATTGTGAGAATTACAGCTACAACACTCAATGGCAAAAGCGATTATGTAGACATTGAAGTCACCCCCGATATCGACTTTGAAGAGTTCATGTTAGCCGGATTTAAAGACTTGCTTGCTCCACAACTATCTAACCCTATTGCTTTTATTGCAAACGAAGGAATGTATTCGATTCCGGGTGGAGGCGGTGGCTTGGCGCGACTTGATTTTAAAGGTATAGCCTATGCCACACGCAACGATATGAACGGTTTTGTTGCAAACAACTGGCAAGGTGGCAGTCCCAAAGCTTTTGCTATTATGACCCCAACAAATGATTGCACAAGTTTTAAAATTTCTTTTACCAAGATAGCAATACCTTTAACAAGTGGTGGAGCCATAGTAACGGAATTTGAATTACAGTATAGCGTTGATGATATAAATTGGGTTTCAACCCCCGCTCTAAGTTATTCTATTAACACCACCCATACAACAATAGTTAAAGAATTTGAGATACCATCAACGGCAGATACTCTCTTTCTGAGATGGTGCAGCACTTCGCCCGGTGACGGAACTGACGGAAAACCTCTATTTGGCGCACAAACGCGAGTCGGCATAAATAATATTGAAATAACGGGAACAAGATTTTATTGATTTTGGCTGAAAAATTTGCTTGAAAATCGATATAGTAAAAATGTGAAAAAGTTTTAAATTAGTTTAAAAACGCGGGACGGATTTCCCGTCTCGCGTTTTTCTCTTTCTAAACCTATAACAAGGAGTATAATACTATGAAAAAAATAATCAGACCAATTTCGGTAATTTTGGCTTTAATATTTTCAATGTCAGCGTTCGGCGAGAGTGTATCAACCCAAACAAACACTCAAGCAGATGGTGTTATTGATGAGTTTTATGAAAACATCACCTTGCAAACGCCCGATGGCCCACAGATATACCAAAACGTGAGATTCACAAACGCTTCCCCCGAAATCACCGATATAGGCAGACAACGCATGTCAACCAATTCGCGCGCCGGCTCTTTCAGCTTTCAAAGTTTTAGCTTGCCGGTTGCCGTTGATAACAGCAAATTGAAATATTTTCCCGAAATAGGAGACCAGGGTACTTTCGGTTCTTGTCACAGCTTTGCGGAAATCTATTATACATACACCCATAATTACGCGATGAAAAATAATATAGATGTTAAAACGCTCGGGGATAAAGCAACATTCTCTCCGGCGTTTAATTATTTTTTGGGTAATGGCAGAGACCGACACGGAGTTGTTACTTTAGCCGATATGCCTTATGTGGAGGGTACTTGGTTAGGGTCGGAAGTCATTACCTATATGAAATTTCCGAGCGATGTTAGAATATGGCACAAAGCTCTTTCAAAAAAGCCTTTAGAAACAGTAGTCATCTCAAACAGCGAAAACAACACAGTCCCATATAACAAAAATTTGATTAAAGAATATTTAGCCAATGGATATGTTTTATATTATGGAAGCAGCATGCGTCCCCATTTTAATGACCGTCTAAGAATATCTGATAACCCCCATTCAACATTTGATGATGAGGTAGTCGGGGAACTAATAGCACTAAGTCTTCAGATAATTCCCAACACTTCACATGCTTGGACTATAGTCGGTTATAACGATGATGTATGGGAAGACATAAATAATAATGGTGTAATAGATGAAGGTGAACTTGGAGCTTTTAAATTTGCAAACTCATGGGGTAAAAGATACGCAAACGAAGGGTTTGAGTGGGTTTCATATAGCCTTATGGAAATGCGACAGTTCTCAGATATATATACGATTATACCGCGCGATGAACCATATATCCCTGAATTGGTTGCTGAATTAGATATAACAACAGATGTGGACTCATTAAGATTTACTGCAGAGCCAACGGAATTCCCCAACTACAGACATATTTCTACATTTTTTACTTTTAGAAGCCAAAACAGAGAGTTTATTCACCTTAATGGCCCTATTGCTCTTGATTTAACAACACTTATCAATCAAAGAAGTAGACTAAGTGAAATACAAGGGTATATACAGGGTATATCAACTATGGAGTATATTTTAAAAGATACCTCGGTTTTTGTAAAAACAGATAGTGATAATGCTTCCGGCACATTGAGAAGTTTTCGTTTGCTTGACTCTAAAGGTGAAATAGTCTCTATGGCAAATGGTTTACCTAAAAGTTTTTTTGAGACCTCATTTAACCACCTAATAGCAATGGTTCCTTACCCTAAACAGCTTGATAAATTTAACATTCCGCCTGAGTTTGACGACAAAGGCCCATGGGACTTAAACTTCAACCCACAAAACGGCTCATCGGGCTTCACAATCAATGCAAATCGTGGTGACATAATTAACAGCTCAGGTGTTCCTACACCGATACGCGAGGGGTTTATCTTTCGTGGTTGGTATGACAGGTGGGGGCGGTTGGTCACGTTCCCGTATTTTGTCAATGGTTTCGACAGTTTCACTGCACGATGGACGACTGACTTAAAAGAAGCAATTGATATCGAACTTGAAAGAATTGTGCTTGAAACAGGAGAAATGAACTCTGTTGAACTTCAATATCGCCGCTTTGTTTCAAGAGATGCGGCGAACGCGCCGGTGATTAACAGTAACGCTGTTTGGCGAAACCTAAAGCACTATATAATTGACGGAAAAACATATGCGGATATAGGCAATCTTTTAGACAATTCACGAAATGTAGCACTTGAAATAAGGATAAACAATCGGTGGGAAGAAACGGCAACTGACTGCATCTATTATTTCACACCGCGTGAGCCGAATATTAAAGCAAAAGTTTCAGCTACCGACGGTTATACAGCGCGTGAAGGTTTAGTGAAAGTGGAAATAACAGGCGCGAAAAATGATGTGGTTTATCGTGGAAAAAACAGCGACATAACGACAACGGCATTTAACGAAAACGGTTTCATTTATCTGCCGGTAAGTAATAGCAGACGAAGCTATATTTTAAAAGCTAAAACTGACAATTTAAACAATGACGGTTTTTCATTTGAAACAGCATTTAAACCCGGTAGTAGAACAGTTAATTTAAATGTAGCTGCCGCCGCAAAAGAGCCTAATATAACAGTAAATTGGGCAAATGATTCGATTAGGTTAAGAACAAATATGGAAATAAGTCTTGATATGGAAACATGGTACCCGGTATCAGACATTCCAACCACACAAAATGCCGTCATATTCCGCAAAGACATAAACGGAATATCAGCACACGACCCGTTAATTGCAGAACATAGTGCAATATTTGTGAGAATCGCCGCGACACCGCGAAGGGCGGCAAGCCGCATCACAACTGTGTTTTTAGGGTATGGCGGCGACTTAGTTAATGCCGAAAATTTATTGTCTTCCAATGGTAGAAATGTTTTTGGGAATGGCTTTGTGCTACAACATATTCCTGCCGCCGGACTTTCCACTGATGAAAACGGAAACTTAGTAATAACAGGAAAACAACGGTGGAAAGAAGGCACGTTATCTATTCCCGCAAACGGCGGCGAATACTACTTGCGCATGGCTTCAACGGGAGCGTCAAGACCCGGCAGAGCTATAAAAATGAGTCTAAAACAAGGTGAAATAACCGTTGACTCAACCGCAAGGGCGGTGAGAATACCACGCGCACCAACGGTAAGGGTAAATTCTGCGCAAGATTCAATTGCACTGAAAGTCGGCATGGAAGTATTATCCAACCGCGGCGAATGGATTAAAGTCTCGGCAACCCCCGATAATGATTTATACTTTAACCCGGCAATCGGCGGCGTGTCATTATATGACAGCGGTGTGTTGTTTTCAATCAATCAAGGCGGTATAGTTTATCGCCGAAGTGAAGACAATAAATCGCACGCAAGCCAATCAAGATTCTTGCCGTTACCGGAAGTTTTCGGCTCATTGTTGTCAGTAAATAACATCATGACTCTTGACGGCAGAAACTTTGGCATAAGGGGCAATTCTGTTCAATTTATTGAAGAAATTCAAGCCCCCACATCGAGTCTTAAAAATGGCGTTCTCACAATAAATGACAGACGCGCACGATGGAGAACCGCAGAACAAATTCGCCCACGCGCAGGCGAAACGACATATTACATTCGCTCTTTATCCGGTAGTAATAACGCAAGCCGTGTTTTAAAAGTCAAAGTTTGGTATACAAATGTAATGATAAAATTTGATGTTTTGAGTGAGGGTTTGTAGTTGAAGAGCAGGTTGTTATAGCCTTTCCGCCCGACACAAAAGTGTCGGGCGGGGAACTATAAACCGTTAAGTGTAAATGGAATAATCTTCCAAAAATAACCAATACTTTTATTTCGGCAAAACAGGGCAACGCTGAAGA
>WRLV01000068.1 GCA_009777445.1 Oscillospiraceae bacterium
TCACCGTTTTGCCGTTTAAGCCGCGGACGCGTCGGGTCGCTCTTCAGCGTTGCCCTGTTTTGCCGCAATAAAAGTATTGGTTATTTTTGGAAGATTATTCCATTTACACTTAACGGTTTATAGTTCCCATAAATCTAATCGGTGGAAATCCGAACCGGAATCATATTTGAAATCAACGTCACCTAACGATTTCCTGTCACCGGTCATTACTTGAACTTTAATTTTAACACGCCCTAAGTTGTTTGGAATGAAAGGGATAATTATTGGCTCCATATTTCAAGCCCCCCAATCTGTGGGGTATCATCGAAACCCTCAATAACCATGTTTCTTCCCATGCTGTTGCCTAATTCAATCGCTTTATCATACGCTTCTTTTTTATCAGGGGTGACTAAATATATGTCGCCATATCCTTTGTTTGTCTTAGGCTCATCTTCAATGTTCACCATAACAATCCACTGTTTTGGGTACTTCATACTTGCTTCACCGTACCATAATCTTTCCATAACAAGACCTCCCTTGCTCAATTAGCTTTTATTACACCTCTATCATAGCACATTTCACGAGAAAAATCAAGTTGTTTTATCTCAGCTATAAACAAACAAACACTCTTCATCTTCAATGAGGTTTTGGAAGAAACAGCCTTGTGGCGTGGGCTTTAGACATTCCCCTAAAATTTCAGGACGAATTGTAACCGCGCTTGCATAAGGGAACGAGTGGGTGCTCTTATCCATTGTAATGCCGTTTGTTTCTAACAGCGCGTTTACGTTTACCCTCACCGCCGTCAGCTCGAAAATATAGCCGTTTTCTACCTGCGTTAAGCGATAACCGTCGGGCAACTCGCCGATGACTATGTTGAAGCTGTTGCTCTTAAAAATGTTGAACTCGAACTTTTGAATGGTCTGGTTTATGTCGATGGTTTTCGTCTCTCTGAACGTGCCGTCAATGTACAGGTGAATGTCAACGGCGTTTCTTGTGTTGTTAATGTTGCAAAAATCGCGCCAGACAAAAGCCTTCGTGACTTTAATTTGCCTTTTCGATTTTTTATATACTACCTTCGGCGACTGCCATTCGCCGTTTTTGTATTTTATTTCAAAGGGGCGCGGTGGGGCAAAACCCGGATATTTCCCGGGTGATATTTTCACCGTCTCTTCACGGCGCAAACCCGTCAAAATCACCTTTCCGTTTTGGTCTGAAAGCAGATTTTCGCATGTTCTTCCCGTGTCAACCTCAAACGGAACATCACATAGCGGCCGATTTAATTCGTCCTTGACAAAAAAATAGCTGTTTTGCGAATCAAACCCTAACGGAGTCAGCGAAATCTTAATAAAATCAGTCGGAACGCCATTGAGGACGACTATTCCATCATCATCAATTTCTACCGAAAATTCACTGTCGTCTATTTTAAGATTGGGGGCGCAAGTTATCTTTCCTTTATAACGCCCACTTTTCAAGCAACCGAAAGTTGCGTTGCCATCGGCGTTTGTGAACGCGGTTAGCTTTTGCGGCTCGCTGTCGTTCTCCACTGTGAGATTGACAGCGCAACCGCAAAGATTACCCTCACAAGGCGAGACAATCCCCACCCTAAACCCGGAATAACCTAAAATGTCAAATACATGTTCATTTGTGGGAATGTCTTGTTCGCCAATGAGAACAACGCCATTGTTTAAAACTCTTATTTCAACCGTGTGAGCTTTGGGCAGGTTCCTCAAAAAAGCCCTGTACTCGCCCGGAGGAATATTATAAAAGTGGACATTCCCGTTATTATCGCTCATTGTCGAACACGACACCCTGTTTGAGTTAGCAGTCAAAACAACCGGCTCACAAGGCTTTTCTCTGCCATTTTCGCGGACAGTTAACTTTAGCCAACCGCTGTAAAATAAAGGGAGATTTATGCGGTTTTGTTTTTTTCGATTTATGTAGACGACACCGTTTTGAACCAACACTCCAAAGTTCACGGCTTCGCTCTCGTGCCCCTCGGGCATGAAGGTTTGGGTGAGGATATACTCCCCGTCGGCAATGCCGCGAAACCGCGCCCGCCCAAACTCATCGGTAACGCTCACCAACTCGCCGTCTTGCGCCTTGAGCGAAAAACGCGCCCCCGAAACGCCGATGTTGTATTTAAAGCTGAACAAATTGATTTCAAAATCGTTTTCAAGCCTGCTATTCGCCATAACCTTAACCTCAATTCCTCATAAATAATCCACGCTTTCTCATTATATGCGGTGAGGGGGGTAGTTGACAGTGAAATTTTAAACTTTCACCATTGGGTTATAAAAAGCATAAACTGCAAGAAATCGTCTAATTGTGATTATTTTACTTATTTTGGTTATACTACTTTTGCTAATTAGTAACCAATGCGCAATATCATCTTCTTTTCGCCGTTGATTTTGTGAAACACAATCGCTTCACGTTTTTCTTGTGATAATGGTAAAGCCATAATACACCTCATATTTTATTTGATGTGTATATTATATCACATAGTTTATAAAATGTCAAGTTGCCATATAACAGGCGAGTTGAAACATTCATAGCGATTCCCCCTATAAAAATTTTCACAACCGCACTACGCGCGGTTTAGGTTAAAGATTAAGATTTAGCCACAAAGCAGGGCGAACGCCGCCAGGAGCATCGCAGTCGAGGACACCGATGCCATTGACGCGGACATAGCCGTCGGAATTGATGCCGGCGGCACGGTAACTACCGATGCCGGGCGACCGAAGCCACCACCAAGCTTGTTTATTGTTAAATTTTGCCTTTCTTTCATTGTCGTATCCGTCACCAAACCAACACCATTTAGATAAGTCAGGTTTAGCGATTCTTTTAATCCCATTATCGTACATATAATACCGGATGCCGTTTCCTTGTTTTTGAGCCAATCCACCACTATCGCCGAAATAACGCACAACTTCAGACAAACTCAACAAGAAAATTCTATCGGTAGTCCGCTTTCCGCCTTCTATGCCATACCATTGGTTGTCTTCGTTTGGAATGGTTGACAAGCAGATTTGCGCCTGTTTCTGTGCCGAAAATTCGTTCAGAAAATCACGGTTCAGCCATTGTCGCAATGTGCAACTTTCCCATGTTACGTCTGTATTTGTTTCGTTGTAAGGCTTGTTGACGTGGGTTACGTCTTTTGATATGAGCAGGGCTTGTCCGTTTTGCACGTCAAGCACGCGCCAGTCGTACTTTCCGAATTTATGTATACTACCGATTACGGGGGTTGGTCGGGTGATTGTTTTTTGTGGCGTTTGGATTGCAGGTTGCGGTGCTATGTAAATGGGCGTGGGCGGTTGTTGTTGGTTCGATTGTTGCAAATTCAGCCACAAAGCGGGACGAACACCGCCGACACCGCCGACACCGCTGCCACCGACGAAGACCTCGCCGTCAGCGCGGACAAAGGCGGCAGAATGAGGGGGGAGACCGGGCGACCGAAGGGTCCAACTCGATGCCATCCCGCTACTGTCTTTTGCTATCCTGTTCGGACTATTTTTATCGCTGAAACCACCAATCACTTTTCTGACATTTTGCAACTCTGCCGTGCTGTCGCCGAAGTATCGACACACTTCATCTAAGCTAAGTAAAAACACCTTGTCTTTAGTTGCGTTTCCTCCTGCTGTACCGTACCATTGATTATTTGGATTGCTATTGTTTCTTTCCACGATTGCCGACTTTGCTGAACCCAGTTTATTATAGAATTCACCGTTCAGATAAGTGCGGAGGGTACAGGCTTCCCATGTGATGGCTGTGTTCTCAATATTATAAGGACGTTTTTCAAGGATTTTTTTGCTTATAAGCAACGCTCTGTTGTTTTCAACAGTAAGCACACGCCAATCAATGCCGCCGAGCTTGACGAAAACAATCTCACCTTTAATAGTTGCGACAACATCGGAAAGAGGGTCTGTTTCTACTCCTAACCTACGAGGTGTATATATCGGCATTTGCGGCATTCTTGGTTCTGCAGGATAGTTCGGCTCTGTCGGGGGCGATGAAGTCCAAGTCCTTATGGGTTCGCTTGGTGTTTTCCCACATTCACTACATTTTTTTGTGAGCAGACCTTTAAACGTTCCACCGCAATGGGGACATAAACCCTTTGACTTCCATTGTTCCGCTCGTGATTTAATTTCCGTCACTTCGGATTCCCATTTCTTGTATTCTGCTTCATACGCCGCTTTTAGGTGATTATATTTATCTCGCCATATCTTATAGTCGGAATCGAATTTTTGCCGAATTTGCGCGCATTTCGCTTCAACATCAGCTTGCGCCTTTTTGTTTTCTTCGTCTAATTGTGCCTGTGCCGCTTCACGCCGTTGCGCGGTTTGCGCCCTGCCCTCCGCGCTGAAGCGGTCTAACAAAAAGCCGTACTTCTTTTGAAACTCCGTTTCAAGGGCGACCTTTTTTTGTTCACACCAGGCAATTTTGCCCTTGATTTGGCTGTTGATGTCTTGGTAGTTGGAGTCGATACTGGCGAAAGCGGTGATAGCCTTGCGGTAGTCATCGGTGCTTTGCGCGCTGTTCATGACTTTAGTGGCGTTGTCAAAAGCGTCCTGCACACGTTTTCTGCGTGCGGCTTCTTCAGCGGCTCTGCGTTTGCGTTCCGCTTCTGCCGCTGCCGCCTTTTGTTCAGCATTAATGCGAGCGTTAATGATTTGGATATAGCCATCGAGCTGTGATTTTATGGCAGGGTCGGTAACGGCACGTTTGTAATATTTATGGTTAGTTATGTCGGTAGGTTTTTGTGCGTTCGCTAATTTGTCCTCTTTCGAGACTTTAAGTTCAACGCAAAGCAACCCTAAGAAAGCAGGGGCATATGATGGGTCGATGTCTAACACTTTATTAAAATAATCGGCTGAATCTTTCCAGTCACCGTCCTCAGCAAATTGCCACGCACGGGTCATTAACGCACCGACACCGGGGGCGGCAGCGGCAGATTGTGCCGTGGGAGTCGCCCGTTGTTGAGGTTGTGGTTGAGGTTGCGGCGGTGGAGTCGGTATACTGCTTTTCGGTTCAACCATACCCCAACCAATAGCATTGGTAAATTCCCAAATAATCTGTTCGGCGGCTTCTTGTGAAAACATAAGTTCGGTCAGCTTTTTTACCGCCTGCTTGACAGCGATTTCTTTGTTTGCTTGGTCGGCGGTTATGTTGTTTTGTAAAATTTTCGCCGCCCCACAATCAAACGCTTGATTAAGAATATTTTTTTGCCCTTTTGACATCATGGTAGAAGTGTGGTCGGAAAAATATTTCCGTCCAAATAACACATCGTTGCCATACTCAGCCGCGACATATTCTAATAGTTCCTTCGTGTTGTCGAAATATTTCCAACTTTTTGACTTTTCGGCTTCAATTTTATTTCCACAGTTGGAACAAAAATTCGCGCTTTTGCCGGGTTGGACGGCTACTTTTTCGCCGCATTTGTTACATTTCATAAAAATTTTCCTCCGTATAATTTATCTGCCTGTACCTACATATCCATGCCTCCACCGGAGGCAATTCCACCTGAATTCATACCGCTTGCTTCACCTTCAAAGGTCACCCGGAAGATACACTTACTTTGCCGCTTGTGTTGACGGCGGCGGCACTGTTCGTGTCGCCGGCAACTTTGCCGACTACAATGATGTTCACAACGGCGTTCGTCCCGCTTTATGGTTGAAAAAATAACAAACATCTATTTCGGAACGAGCAAGCCCGTCCCCTACAACCCGTCCGCGCAAGCGGACTCCACAATTGTCAATTGTCAATTGTACATTGTCAATTGTCCGTCAAGCTAAGCAAAATTGAAATGGCGGCTATTGGGGCGGTTTCACAGCGTAGGATTCGCTTTCCTAAGGTTGCGGTTGAATATCCGTTGGCTTTGGCGCGTTCTATTTCACTTTCGGTAAAACCCCCTTCACTGCCTATTATAATGTCTATGTTCTTGACTTTGCAGTCGGTTGGCAGAATGTCTGAAAGTCTGTCGCCGCCGTTTTCGTAGAATATTAACTTTAAGGAATTTTCACTTTGAGAGCTGAAAATATCTTGATATTTAATCAACGGCGATATTATGGGAAGATGCGCCCCTCCGCACTGCTTTGTCGCTTCATAGGCTATGCTTTGAAGGCGTGTGCTCTTTTTCTCGAAACTTTTTTTGTCGGGGCGGCTGACACAGCGTTCGGATAATACGGGTACGAACTCATGCACCCCAAGCTCCGTTGCCTTTTGGAGAATGAACTCCAATTTATCGGCTTTGGGTAAACATTGAAACAACCTTATATTTACCCCGGGGCGTGTGTCGTTTAAACGTTTGTCTAAAATTTCAAACGTCACGTTGTTGTGAGAGCCACGCCGTTCAACGCCTACCATTCTCGCTGTGTAATCAAATCCGCTGTTAGACAATACAGCCAAATCACCTTTTTTCATGCGTAAAGAAATTATATGTTTGGCATCGCCACCGCTAATAACCACTGTGTTTTCGGGCGGCGTATCAACAAAAAAACGAGGGTATCTCCATCTATCTGCATTAATTAAATCCATTTTCTTCTCCGCTTTTAAATAATTCTTTGACTAACTCTTTGAGGGCTTTGTTTTCATCTTTTTTGAGTGTCGGGTCGGCTTTGAAAATTTTATCGGCAGCCGTTTTACTTTGGGTTACAATCTCAATGTCTTTGGACATATCGGCTATTTTAAGCGGCGGCAGACCGTGTTGCTTTGAGCCGAAAAAGTCACCCGGGCCACGCAGTTTTAAATCCTCGCTTGCGATTTCAAAACCGTCGCCGGTTCTTACCATTATGTCAGTTCTCTCTTTTGTATAGGTGGAATGGCTGTCATTTATCAATATACAGTGAGACTCTATGTCAGAACGCCCCACCCGTCCACGCAGTTGGTGGAGTTGTGACAGCCCGAACTGTTCGGCGTTTTCAATCACGATTATGTTCGCGCTCGGAATGTCTATCCCGACTTCGATTACCGTTGTTGTAACAAGAAGTGATGTTTTACCGACTATGAAGTCTTCCATTACCGCGTTCTTGTCTTTTTCCTTCATTCTTCCGTGCAGAAGGCCTATTGATATATCGCTGAACCATTCGTTTTTGAGGTTTTCGTAATATTTCACCGCGCTTGCTTTTAACACTTTTGCAGAACGCGCACTCTGTTCGTCTATTAACGGGCAGACTATGAAGGCGCGGTGTCCCTGCTCTATGTTTTTGATGATGAACTTATAAATCCTCTCGCGATAACTGCTGTTGACACAATATGTGCGAATGGGAACTCGCCCTTTAGGCATTTCGTCTAAGACCGACAAATCAAGGTCGCCGTAAATAATTAATGCTAAAGTGCGTGGAATGGGTGTTGCGGACATTACCAAGAGGTGGGGCGACTTTCCTTTTTTTGCCAACATGCCCCTTTGCCCTACACCGAATCTGTGTTGCTCATCGGTGACGACCAATCCCAAATTGTGAAACTCAACCGCGCTTTGAATTAACGCTTGCGTTCCGATTATTACATCAGCTTGTCCTTCACTTATTTCAGTCAACGTTGCTTTCTTTAAGGCGGTTTTCGCGCCGCCTGTTAATAACACGACTCGTAACCCTAAGGGCGATAACATATTTTCAAATGTCTTATAATGTTGTTTAGCCAATATTTCAGTGGGTGCCATAACCGCCGCTTGACAGCCGTTTTTTGCCGCAAAAAAGCAAGCCGCCGCACAGACGAGAGTTTTTCCCGAGCCAACGTCTCCCTGCAATAAGCGGTTCATAGGAGAGTCGCCGGACATTCCCCTCATATCATTTATACATTCATCTATGGCGCGTTTTTGAGCGTTTGTGGGGGTAAAGTTAAGCGAACGATAAAATGCCTCATCAAGCTCTTCATCGCTGAAAATAAACGCGCTTGTTTTTCGTTTAACGCGCCTGAGCTGTAACAGCCCCAACTGCAAGACCAACAATTCTTCAAAGATGAGCCGCTTGCGCGCGCTTTTAATACTTTCGGCGTTTTCGGGAAAGTGTATAAGCCTCAACGCATCGGCGCGTGTAATCAAAGCGTGTTCTTTCATTACGTCATCGCTCAACGGCTCGTCTAAAAAATTTAAACCACCGTAAAACTCAAGCGCGTCACGCATGTCGATAACAACCATGTTGTTGGTAAGCCCTTTAGTCAGCCGATATTTGGGAATAATTTTATGTTGAGCATCAACCGTGATATACAAAGGGTTAGCCATTTCACGCCCTAATTCACTACCCTCAATTTTACCGTAGAGCAGGTATTCTTTACCGACTAAGAGCGCGCGGAAGCTGTACTCATTCCCCCAAATATTACAGAGCAACTCGCCACTGTCATCGGTGAAAATGAGCTTATAAAGATTGGTCTTGCTGCCGATATAGGGTTTGAGCTTTTTGTCAGCCACAGCGCGAATTACGGCATATTCGCCGATTGGAGCGCAGGCGATTTTTTGAACGGCAGTATAGTCAATATAATCGCGCGGATAAAAAGTCAGCAAATCGCCAACCGTAAAAACGCCAAGCCGTTCGTAGAGCGAAAGACGGCGGCAGTTGATAGTTGAGAGCGGAGAGTTGAAAGTGTCACCTTGCGGCGTTAGATTTTGTTCGTTCAATTTTTCGGTTCAGCCCCTTCTTGACGAGTATAGTTTTATTTTACAGTATAAGAGGAGTTTTGTCAATAGTATAGTAAAAATCAAAAACCGTCCGGCAGTTTTGTGTTGGGTGGTGTTTTTTTGTTGGAATGTCTTGCAAAAATGGGTGAGGGTGGGGTGGGAGACCAACGTTCTACCCCCCACCCTCACTCTCTCATTTGAAATTGTGATTTTTGAACCACATACCCCTCAGGCAACGCTTCAAAGAGCGAAATAATCCATGTTTCATAATCACCCTTAAGTTCCACT
>WRLV01000069.1 GCA_009777445.1 Oscillospiraceae bacterium
AAAATCGAAAAAAGTTTCATCACCCCCGAATTTAAGCATATCGACTCAGACATAATATACAAAACGCGATTTAACGGCTCCGACATGTATTTCTATGTCCTGCTCGAATTACAGTCAACAGTTGACTTCACAATGCCATTTCGCCTTTTGCGATACATGGTTGAACTGTTGACCGACATATTCAAAAACACCGATGAAAACGAACGAAGCCGCAAAAATTTCAAGCTTCCGGCAATTGTGCCGATTGTATTATACAACGGCGACGACAAATGGACGGCTGTCACAGAATACAAAAAATACACAGAAAATTACAATATTTTTGGGAACAACATAATCAACTTTGAATACCTGTTATTTGACTTAAATCGCCAAGACGTTGAAGCCGTCAACTCCACCCGAAAGTTGCTTGACTTAATCTTCCGCTTAGACATGTTACATATAAGCGATAACAACTTAAACAAATTCCCCGAAGCATTCATGGAATACGACAGCGACTTATCAACCGCAGAAATTGCAGTTTTGACAAACTGGCTCAAATACGTTTTATTGAAAAACAAAATGTCACCGGAACTCGAAAAAGAACTCAAACAAGCATTAGCTAAAAAGGAGGGAAATGTTATGACACATTCATTTGAAAGATTTGTAGATGGTAAGTATAACGAAGGCAGACAAAAAGGTATGCAAGAAGGCATACAAGAAGGCATACAAAAAGGCATACAAAAAATCATCGAAAAGCTTAAACAAGGCGGCATGTCCGAGCAAGAGATTGAAAAACTCTTAAACTAACTTATAAATCGTAGAGTACGGGCTTGCCCGTACCGCAATACCGCAATCCGGATTAACCCATAACCCCACAGGCGAACACCTAACCGCTGTTCGCCTGTTTTTTTACGCCTTTTCGTCCATATTTTTAAAAAAATATTGAACTCTGTTTTAAAATGTGATATAATGTTAGAGTAAGTTTAAATAAATAAGTTTTTAACCATTGTTTTCAGAAAGGTGTGAAATAAAATGCAACCACAAGAATCAAGATTTAAGGTCGAACTTTATTTTGACCCAAATGCAGATGAGCTTAATGATGCGCGCTCAGACACGGATAAAATTTTTTCGGCGTTCGGCATGCCCTGCCTTGTCAGCGATAACACACGCCGAATTTACGGTGATAGCGGTGACCCAAAAGACTTTGGGAAACTCTGCGCCGCCATTGCAAGGTCAAGCAAAATCCCTTATATCCAAAACGCTGTTTCGGATGCATATTTTGATATTGACAATGGTGACGATAGGGAAACGCTCATGACAAGCTTCTTTGGTAAAAAACGCCGTGCGAGTTAAAAACATACGACAGGGTATCCATTTTGATATGGATACAAAAGCACTTAAACTGAATTATCCTCAAAAGTCATGGCGAAAAGCATATGATGATATAAGGTCTTTTTTAGAGAAAAATGGATTTATGCACGAACAAGGTTCCGGTTATCACTCGAAAGAGCCAATGTCGCGTTTTGAAGCTATTGGTGTTATTGATAAAATGCTCGAAACCCACCCGTGGCTTAACGAGTGTGTAAGAGTATGCACTATCGCCAATGTTCCGGAGCAATTTGACATTTCTCATATGTTTGTGAAAAAAACTGATATACTCTTAAACTAACCACCTAAAGAAAGGAAAAAAATCATGAAAAAACTATTAGCAACCATCTTAGCACTAAGCCTACTAACAGGCTTAACCCCGACTTTAACCGCCGGGGCAGACGACACCGAAGGCTTAACACAAATCGACGACGTACTCATCATCGAAAATGACACCCAAATCAAGAGCGACACCGGTGGTCCTGGTGACGACACCGTTCCCGGCGCCATCATCGCGTTTGGCGATGGCTGGACAATTGATGATAACGGCTTACTCACCATCAAAAGCAACGCAGGCATGGACGACTGGACACTCAACGGCAAAGCAACCAACGCGGATTTAGTTAAAACCGTGGACATTCTTGACAACGTGGGCATAATACAAATACTGGGTCACGCCTTTTCCGATTGCACGAATTTAGAAAGCGTGTCTATTCCCGATAGCTTGACGACTATAGGCACTTATGCCTTCCTTAATTCGGGTTTAACGAGCCTGAACATTCCCGATAGCGTGACTTATATAGGTAGGCAAATAATTGATGGTACGCCATTGTTTCGAGCTCAATCCGGTCTTGTTTATGTGGGCGATTGGGTTGTCGGGCATAGTGAAATCTCCGCCCTGCCTTCAACTATTGTTATTAAAGAAGGCACTCGCGGCATTGCAGGATATGTTGTTGGCAGATTCTTTAACAATGACACTGTGACAAGAGTGATTATTCCCAAAAGCGTATTGTATATATGTGATAGTGCGTTTCTGAATTTACAAGCGCTTGAAACTATAATCTTTTCAAGCTTAGAACCGCCTGAGTTTACCACTATTGGCGGTATTAATAATAATGCCTTCACCAACGTTTCGCCGAACGCTAAAATTTATGTTCCCGTTGATGCGAAAGCGATGTATGACCATACGTTTGCGAATGAGTATACAAAAGACGATAATGCCACAGTCCCACCGGTTGTAGAAGCTCATTTTGGTGATGATTGGTTCTTAGAAACTTCCGGCCTTCTCACAATAATGAGCAGTTCGGGCATGAGCGACTGGGTAGAGAAAGGCAGACCAAACCAAGACTACAGGAATTTACTTAAAGAAGTGTATATTTATGACAACGTAGGCATAACACAAATACCGACTGATGCGTTTCTAAGTTGCGTGAAATTAGAAAGCGTGTACATTCCCGATAGCGTGACGACTATAGGAAGTAGAGCCTTCTTCATGTCGGGTTTAACGAGCCTGAACATTCCTGATAGCGTGAATTATATAGCTGTTAATATAATCGCGAGTACGCCATTCTCTAACGCTCAATCGGGGGTTGTTTATGCGGACGGTTGGGTTGTCGGGCATACATATGGCAACGAGCACCTGCCTGCGACTATTGTTATTAATGAAGGCACTCGCGGCATTGCAACGAACGCTTTTGCCGCGCCTAACAATTCACCTAATACCACCGCAACAAGAGTGACTATCCCCAAAAGCGTATTGTATATATGTATGGACGCATTTAGGAATTTGCAAGCGCTTGAAACCATAATCCTTCCAAGCGAAACTCCCCCTGCTTTTCCCACTATCAGTGGTTTTAACAGTAATGCCTTCACCAACGTTTCGCCGAATGCTAAATTTTATGTTCCCGGTGGGGCGAATGGGCTTTATGAATATGCGTTTGAGCATAAGTATACTAAAGACTCTGGTGTCACAGTCCCACCGGTTGAAGAAGCCCGTTTTGCTTATGGTGAAGATTGGTCGTTAGAATTCGACTTGTTGACTATATTCAGCGACATCGGCATGCAAGACTGGGCAGACAATAGCAAATTCAACGATAAACTTTTTGTAAAAACAGTTGAAATTAAAGACGGCGTGACATATATAGCCCCTCGAGCGTTTTACGAGTGTCAGAATTTAGAAAGCGTGTTTATTCCCGACAGCGTGACACAAATACAAGATGAAGCGTTTCGGTACACAAAATTATATGACGAGCAATCCGGGGTTGTTTATGTTGACGATTGGGCAGTGGGTTATAACGGAACTATGCCGGCAGAGTTAGTGTTTAAAAACGAAACTCGCGGAATTGCAAACAGTGCTTTCTCTTCATACCATGTAAGCCCTTTAACCAAAATAACAATTCCTGTCGGGGTTAAACATATAGGCACTTTTGCTTTTTATAATAACTTTAACCTAACAAGCATAGTCTTTAAGGGTGCAACGCCGCCCACATTTGGCGCGCATGTCTTTCTCGGCGTGCAGGAAGGCGCGATTGTTGATATTCCCGAGGGGGCGTATGAAGCTTATCGTGGAATTGAGGCTTTGAGTGGTTTTCAGGGCATTGTTGAGAATGTCTCAAGCTCCGGCTACGGCTGGGCGTTGAAAGCAAACGGTGAGCTGATTATATTCAGCGACGCCGGCATGAACGACTGGGTGAATAAGGGCTTAACCTCTTCCGGCAACAAGCAAGCAGTAGAAGCAGTTGAAATTAAAGACGGTGTGACAACTATACCCGATTCGGCGTTTAAAGATTGCATTAATTTAGAAAGTGTGTCGATTCCCGACAGCGTGACAAAAGTAGATTCCACCTCGTTTTTTAACACGAAAATAGAGAAAGCTCATGACTCAATCGTTTATGTAGATAACTGGGTGATAACGGCGTTTACGCACCCCGCGGAGTTAGTTTTAAACGACGAAACTCGCGGAATAGCAGGCTATGCTTTCAGCTGGAATCATTATTTAACCAAAATAACAATCCCTGCCGGAGTTAAGCATATAAATGACGGTGCTTTTATGGATAGTGTTAATTTAGAAAGCATAACTTTTAAAGGCGCGAAACCGCCTAATTTCGGCACTGAGGTTTTTAAAGACGTGCCGGCAACCTTGAAAGTTCATGCGCCGCGAAGCGCGTGGGCGGATTATCAAGCCGTGCCTCAATTAGCCGCTTTTGACTTCGTGGGTGAAGCTTTTGCAAGCGGCGACGATTGGGAGATTGACAGCTTAGGCGTGCTTTTCATAGACACATGGCAGGGTATGAACGACTGGAACGACCATGGCAGACCTATTGAAGACAACAGATTAGCCGTTGTTCGCATTGTTATTGAAGAAGGCCAGACAAATATCAGTCCACCGGGAGTGTTTGAGAATTTAGTGAACTTGAAAAGTGTGTCTATTCCCGACAGTGTCAGTACATTCTTCTCCACGGTATTTAAAGGGTGCAAGAGCTTAGAGAGCATAACTTTTTCTGAAAACATCATCAATATAAACCATCTTGCGTTTGCCGATTGTGAAAACTTAGCAAGAATAACCTTTAAAGGCGAAACACCACCGCCTAACTTAGTCGCTGAATCCTTTGACGGTGTTTTTTCGGGTATACCGGTTTATGTGCCGTTCACTGAGCCTTATCAAGGCATTGAGGGTTTAAGCAGATTTAAACTTATCGGCACAACCTCAAGCGGTGACGGTTGGGTGTTGTATGATGACGGCTTGCTTGTTATAGAAAGCGATGTCGGCATGTACGACTGGAAATACAACGGCTTAACCTCTTCCGGCAACAAAGAAGCAGTAAAAGCAGTTGAAATTAAAGACGGTGTGACAACTATACTCGAAGACGTGTTTTCCAATCATCCTTATTTGTCAACCGTGACAATTCCGAACAGCGTGACAAAAATTGAGAGTTTGGCGTTTAATAGCAGCGTTCGACTGACAAGCATAACCTTTAAAGGCGACACACCGCCAACGTTCGGCACCTCTGCCTTTCATGATATTCCAAGCACGATGAAAGTTTATGTCCCTAAAGGCTCGTTGGCTGAATATTCTAAAATAGTACAATTGCAGGGTTTTAACATGAGCGAAATAATAGAGCAGGGTGTCGACTGGCAGTTAGACTCAAACGGCGACTTGATTATTAAAAGCGATTTGGGTATGCGCCACTGGCAGATGAACGGCAGGCCCATTCCAAACATATTAGGAGAAGTCAAAGCAGTTGAAATTAAAGATGGTGTGACTTTAATAAACCCGGGTGTGTTTTTTAATTGCGTGAATTTAACGAGCGTGTCTATACCCGACAGCGTGACACGCGTGGGTGTCGGTGCGTTTGGTAACACCGCGCTGTATAACGAACACGCGGCAGGCATAATTTATGCCGACAAATGGGCAATCGGCCATAAAGGCCCTTCGCCGTCAACCTTAGACTTCGGTTCAATTCGCGGAATCGCCGATAGTGCTTTTGCGAACAACTCAAATCTAACTGACGTAACATTTGACTTAGTAGTTAAATTTATTGGCAATAGGGCATTCGCCGACTGTGCGAATTTAACAAGGATTAGCTTTTTCAGCTTTGAACCACCCAATTTTGGGGGGAATGTCTTTGACGGCGTGCCGCAAACCGCGACGATTTATGTCTCCTTAAACGCAAAAGAAGCTTTTCAAAATGAACCGGCATTAGCCCCTTTCAACTTTGCCGCGGCAGACTCCTCCGTGTTCTATCGGCTTTATGACAACGGCGTGCTGTTTATAGACAACGACATAGGTGTGGTTAACTGGAACACCTTTAGAGAAAGCTCTTCCGGCGCGCGCGAGTTAGTCCGCGAGATTATTATTCGAGACCCCGTGACAACCGTAAACGTTATTAACCACCCAATAATCAAGGGGTTAGTAAATTTGACAACTGTGAGAATCGGCAACGGCTTGCTTAATAGCTCTACCTCTGTATTTGCCGGCACTGCAGACCATTCTCAATTTGTCGAAATAAATGTCTCACCCGACAACCCATGGCTTTCTTCTATTGACGGTGTTTTGTTTAATAAACCCAAAACAAATCTCTATATTTACCCTGCCGGCAGAAGTGGCAGTTATATAATTCCCGATGGTGTTACAGCTCTCACTAACAACTCGTTTTCACACTCGAAGGTGAGTTCACTGACGTTTCCTGAAAGTCTTAGCTATATACACACTACGTTTAATACTTGCCCGGATTTAAAAGAATTCAAAGTTCACCCCGACAATCCAAACTTCACCGACATAAATGGCGTGCTGTTCAATGAAACCGAAACAGAACTCACTAAATACCCCGGCGGCAGGCAAGGCAGTTATACAATCCCCGGTGGTGTTGAGATTATACTGGGTGAGTCGTTTAGAGGCGCGAGCGTGACATCAGTTACCATTCCCGACAGTGTGGCAGCGATATATATGCTTGCGTTTAGAGACTGTTTAAATTTAAGAAGGGTGGTCTTTAACACCCAAGAACCGCCGCCGATGGGAAGTTTCATTTTCGAAAACACCCACCCCGAATTGACAATCCATGTCCCCGCCGGCGCGAAAGAGGCTTATGAAGCGGCAGACGGGTTTCAAGGTTTAAACATTGTCGACACCCCCGTGCCTGAGAGAGTCGGCTGGTCTTTAGACGACACAGGCTTTTTAACTATAGAAACCCAAACAGGCATGGGAAATTGGCTCAACGAGCGGCTGTTTGAAATTCTTGCAGTGCGTGAAGTGCTTATTATGCCGCCGGTGCAGAATGTTCAGCGCGTGGCATTTGCCACTTGCATTAATTTAGAAAAAATAACTTTCAGAAGCCAAACACCGCCCATCTTTGGTGATAATGTTTTTAGCGGCGTGCCGTCAAGTATGCGCGTTTTAGTCCCCGCCGGCGCGAAAGCGGCATATGAAGCCGTTGAAGCGTTAGAGGGCTTCCACATTGAGGAAGAAGTGATAGCGTCCGGCGATGGTTGGACGTTATACCAAAACGGCTTGCTTATAATCGACAACGACACCGGCATGGCAAACTGGGCAGAATTAAACAGAAATATTGCAGATTTCAGACTATCAGTGAAAACAGTTGAAATTAAAGACGGCGTGACGAGTATAGCCAGCGGCGCGTTTGGGCTTTGCAGTGCATTAACAAGCATAAGCTTGCCCGAAAGCGTGACGACTATAGGCGCGCAGGCGTTTACGAGAACAGGGTTAACCGAAATCACAATCCCCGACAGCGTGCAAGAGATAGGCCACAACGCGTTTCACGAATGCAGTGATTTAACAAGCGTGAAACTCCCGAATAACCCCGCGTTCACTGAGATAAAAAATGCTACATTCTACGATTGTGTGAAATTGAGCGAAATAATAATCCCTAACAGCGTGAAGTTTATAAGAAATAATGCATTTATAAATTCAGGGTTAACCGAAATCACAATCCCCGCCAGTGTAGAAGGTATAGACACTTTTGCATTTTCCGGTTGCACGGACTTAAAAAGCATAACCTTTAAAGGAACAACTGCTCTTGAAAATTCTGTTTTCAACAACGTCCCACGAGAAGGCGCGATTGTGACCGTGCCATATGAGAGAAAGACCTATTATGAAGCCGTTAAAGCGTTAGAGGGGTTCACAATTGTGCAAGCGCCTGTTTTATGGGGCGACTGCAACCAAGACGGCAAAGTAAATATAGCCGACTTGACTTATCTCAAACGGCTTGTTGCAAATTACAGACCGGACGTTTTCGTCAACCGCCCGGAATGTTGGATTACCCAAGAAACAAGAGCAGAAGAAAACCCCGTGCCACAATCACGAGATTTGGGGATGCTTCGGAATTATTTGGCGGGAATGGTGGCAATTGACAATTGACAATTGACAGTTGACAGTTATTGTAGGGGACGGGCTTGCCCGTCCCGCCGTGATAAGAATTTTTTAAAAACTTGACTTTCAAGAGCAAATATGCTAAAATAATATTATAAAAAACATCGGAGGTTAAAACTTTGAACACTCAAGACAAAAACTTTAAACAAATACCCATCATGCCGGAAATTCTTTCGCCCACTGATGATTATATTTTCAAGCTCATATTCGGTGACGAGAACGATGTTGAGCAACTGACGAGTTTGTTGCAGTCGGTGCTGAAACTCTCTCCGGGCGAATATAAAGAAATCACAATCGGCGACTCGCACTTGCTTCGCGAAGCTAAGACAGATAAACTTGGAATACTTGACGTAAAAGTCAAAATTAAATCCGGCAAAATCATAAATATCGAAATTCAAGTCAAGCCTTCACCTATGC
>WRLV01000070.1 GCA_009777445.1 Oscillospiraceae bacterium
AATCGCGCTCATTTCGGTTATCGGCTTAGCCAAAACGTCGCCGAGTTTCGGAACCTAATTTTTTAAAAATTTCATATTCATTTTGAAGGCTGTCACCTTGCATTTTTGTAGATTGCATTTCAATTTCGATTTGTTTCCCGTTGCTCGTCAGGCAGTTGACATCAAAGCGTTCTTGCTTTTCTAAAATTTGTTTTTATTATAAGCACATTTTAAAGGGTGTGTCAAATATTTTCGCCAAATTTCGGGACGGGCAAGCCCGTCCCCTACATAACTATCAACTCTCAATTGTCAACTGTCAACTGTCAATATATCTTTCCCTAAACTTTCCAAGCAACTCAGCAGCAAGCTCTTTTTCAGCATAATGCCCGTATATTTCGTGTTCGTCTGTTTTGGGGTAGATATAATAGCGCGGAACGCCGTTACAGTTCCATTCCTCAAATTTTTTGGGGTTAATGATTTCTCCTATTTCACATTCGATGAAGGCGGTTGCTGCATTTTCGCGCCAGGGGCGGCCGAGGAAATAACTGCCGGTTTTTTTACTGTTGGTGGTGACTTTGCACTTATAGAACAAATAACCCACTTCCTCCGGCAAAGCAGACGATGCGGTAATATACCCACCGACCCTTGTGTCGGCGCGATCAAGACATTTCAGCTCACAATTTTCAAATAAAGCGTTTGCTCCGCCTAAAATAAAGTCAACATCGCCCTCAATGTAACAATTTCTATAATAATGATGGTTTAACCGCCTGTCGCGGAACTGGAGTGGGCCTTTAAAGCCACCGACCATTATTTCATAGTCAGGCAACGGGCCTGTGAACAAGGTGTCTTGATGCCCTTTGAAGGCAACATTTTCGCAATAAACTTTCTCTGAATCTATTCCCGCCGCGATACCTTGCCCGTATTTTCTCCCCTCGCCTATGCTGTTCACTATACTCAAATCTTTTAAAACTAAGCGATGGACTATGAAAAATGCGGTATAAGTGCGGAAAGTTCCCAGCGTTTCACCGGCATCGTCAAGTTGGTGCGCGCCTTGTGCAAATTCTATAATAGTATTATCAATCCCCTCGCCGATAATCTCAATATCCGCTCTATCGCAAAGGATTTTTTCAAGATAAACGCCGCTTTGCAGATGGATTGTCGCCTTTTGATTATACGCGATTTTCTCTAACGCGCTGAACACAGTTTTGAAGGCACTGTCTTTTCCGACTTTTATGTGAAGTCGCCCGTTGACTAATTCAAAGTCTGAAATTTTCTTGCCCGGTTCTAACCCGAAAGTGGGAATTAAACTGTCAGTGTTGATTTTAATTTCTTCGTTTACAGAAGATAAATCGGCGCGTGAGCTATTAGAAATAGCAGAAACGTCTTCCCGGTCTGCCACCGCCGGCTCAGCGGGCGGTTCGCCGGCGCGTGAGCTATTACAAATAGCAGAAACATCTTCTCGGTCTGCCACCGGCGGCTCGCCGGTGCCGGGGACAAGTACCATTGTTTGATAGCCGTTTAGTTGTATTGGCTTTGAGGTGTCGATTTGTTGAGCTGTGAAAATATCTGTGTAAATTCCACCTCCGGGCAGGTTAAAGAGCGTTGTCGCGCTGTCCGCATTGATTAGAGAGTAGACGGTTTGTTCTTCAAAGGTTCTTGAAAATGCAATGTATTTATTTTGAAGTAAAATTTGACGATAATCACCCTTATAAAGTGCAGGGTATGTTTGGTGGGCAAATGCTAACTTTTTGATGACGTTTGAGAGGGGTGTTTCGGCATGTTCCGATATGTCAAATTTCGGGCGCAACACGGCATCACTGCCGCTTTGCTTTTCGCCTTTAAACGAATATTCCGAACCGTAATACACCCCCGGGACACCGGGCATAGTGAATAATAACGTATAGATTCCACTAAGATGCTCTTGGTATTTAAGCCGCGAGACAATCCTCGAAACATCATGATTATCCACAAAACAATAAAGCTCTTTACCCCTGTAAAGGCACCAGTTTTCAGCCCCGAACTGGCGATTTAGCGAGTGGGCAATTTCAAACATATTAAGCTCATTAAAACTCGAATAAAGCCCCTTATAACACTCATAATTTGTAACGCTGTCAAGCATTTCGGGGTTCATCCATTTATTATAATCGCCGTGAAGGGTTTCACCCATCAGCCAAAAATCGCTTTTTAAGTTTTTGCAATGTCTTCTCAGCTCTTTCAAAAAGTCGAGGTCGAGACAATAAGCCACGTCTAAGCGAAGCCCGTCAATTTTAAATTCGTTATACCAGGCGGTTATTGCGTTCATGAGATAGTCGCGCGTTTCTCTGTTGTTAAGGTTAAGCCGCACTAACATTGAATGGCCTTCCCAACAGTCATAGCCGAAACCATCGTTGTAGGGTGAATTTCCGCCATTAAGGAAAAACCAATCCTTATAGCGGCTGTTCCATTTGTTTTGAACAACATCTTTAAAAGGCATAAAGCCGCGCCCGACATGATTAAACACCCCATCGAGAATGACACTCATTCCTAAATTATGTATTTCGTCGCAAACGACTTTAAAGTCGGCATTAGTTCCCAACCTGCGGTCAAGCGTAAGGTAATCGACAGTGTCATAACCGTGTGAGCCGGACTCAAACACCGGCCCGAAAAAAATCGTGTTAAAGCCATTAGCCTTTATCTGCGGAAGGTGCGGCAAAACACCCAAAATCGGTCCTGCCAGCGGCGTGCCGCCGGTTTCAGACAGCCCATCATTATTCTGTGCTGCCCCCACATATCCCAACGGATAAATGTGATAGACAACTGCATTATCAAACCAGTTCATAATATGCCCTTTCTGCACAAACGTGCTGTTAATTAGAGTATTAGCAGAATTTAATTTTACCATATTTTTGTCGGAATGTCAATGAGAAAATCATTTAAGTTTAATCAAAACTTAACCACTCGTCCTCAAGCTCAGTAAGTGCGTTTTTAGCGGCCTCAAGACTGTGACACTTTTCTTCAAGGAGAAGATAGTCCGAATTTATTTCAGGCTCCGACAACTCTGCTTCAAGCAGAGAAATTTGGCTCTCTAATTGTTGAATTTGCGTTTCTAACTCCTTAAGGCGTATGCGTTTTTTTGTGTCTATCGCTCGTTGTTCTTTAGACTTTGAGTACGTCTGTTTTGTTTGCGCGAGTTTAACTTGGTTTTTTAATAAGCCATCGGTAGCAGTTTTTATATAACTATCAAATTTTCCGTCATAGATGATTAGCTTTTTATTTTCAGCAATTTCAGCAATCTCGAATATTCGGGTGGCTAACTTGTTTAAAAAATATCTGTCGTGTGATACGAAAATTACCGTGCCGTCAAAGTCACAAAGCGCGTTTTCAATTACCTCACGTGTGGCTATGTCAAGGTGGTTTGTGGGTTCGTCTAAAATCAGCACGTTTGCGCGTTCAAGGCTCATTAATGCAAAACACAGTTTCGCCCTCTCACCGCCTGAAATTGCTCCCACACGCTTAAAAACATTGTCGCCGGTTAATCTTACCCCTGCAAGGTGTGAACGAATTTCGCCTTCGGTGAGCGCGCGAAATTTTTTATGAACTGCCTCAATCACGGTGTCGTTCATGTTGAGTTGCGCGTTTTCTTGGTCAAAGTAAGAAATTTTTGTGTTGTTTGCCCAGGCTATGCCGGACATTCCTACTGTTTGAATTGTCTTTAACAGGGTTGATTTGCCGCTTCCGTTTGTGCCGATTATTCCGATTTTATCACCACGGCGCACACTGAACGAAAGAGAAGTGAGCAATAATTTGTCGCCTGCCGTGACGTTAATGTCTTTTACATTAAGAATGTCAAGCGGCGGTGTAACATTATAGCTGAATTTTATTTTAGCCGTTTTTTCATAGAGGACGGGTTTCTCAACAAGCTCCATTGCTTCGAGTTTCTTCACCCTGCTTTTCGCCATGTTAGAAGTTGACGCGCGCGCGATATTTGCGGCTATATACTCCTTTAGCCGCAATCTCTCTTGCTGTTGCGCCTCATATTCTTTAAGCTGTCTTTCATTTGAAATTTGCTTTTCTTTAACATACGCTGAGTAATTGCCCTTAAACCGCCTGAGTCGCCCACGTTCAAGCTCACAAATTGATGTGCAAAGTTTGTCTAACAAAAACCTGTCATGCGAGACAACCAAAAGCGCGCCCTTATACTCTTTCAGATAATCTTCAAGCCAGATTACGGTTTTAAAGTCAAGGTGGTTGGTCGGCTCGTCTAAAATAAGCAAAGACGGGTTTTCTAACAAAAGCTTGGCAATAGCAAGTCGCGTTCTTTCACCGCCGCTCAGGGTTGAAATTTCGCGCTCGTAAGTCTCGGGAGGGAAACCCATTCCATTTAAAACTTTTTTGATTTTAACATCGATTATATAGCCGTCCCTTGTCTCGAAATACTCGTTTAAGCGTGAATATTCTTGCGTATGCTCAATGAAACGCGCGCTGTCATGCTCTTTTATGGCTTCCATCTGTGCTTCAAGTTCACGCAATTTTTCTGATATGTCGTCAAGTTCTTTAAACACTTCGCGCATTTCGCTGTAGACTCGTGCAGAATTTTCGCTTTTGTCAAACCACGAATTTTGCTCTAAATAGCCGATAGCAACGCCTTTATTTTTGAACACCACAGGCTCATTCGGGAAGGAATGGCTATCAGCGTTTTCTAAGCCGACAATAATCTTTAAAAGCGTTGATTTGCCACTGCCGTTAATTCCAACCAAGCCCACGCGCTCATTGCCGCCGACACTAAACGCAACATCTTTAAGAACTGCCACGCCATTATAATGCTTCGTGATTTTTTCAAGCGATACAATCATTCTAAGACAAGTCCTTTCTCGAAAATTGATAGTTAACAGTTAGCACTGTCAACTATCAACTCTCAACTATCCACTGTCCACTGTCAACTGTCAACTGCCGCTTCGCTTCCAAACAATTTAATTTTTTCTCTAACTACAACTTTAATTGCTTCAAAGCCGGGGGCTAATAATTTCCGTGGGTCAAAGCCTTTGCCGACTAAATCTTTACCGTCTTCTATGTACTGCCTTGTGGCTTTTTGAAATGCCCATTGACATTCGGTGTTAACGTTGATTTTCGCAACGCCGAGCGAGATTGCTTCTTTAATCATTTCTTCTGATATGCCGGTTCCTCCGTGAAGCACTAACGGAACATCACCGACTTCTTTTTTCACTGCCCTTAGGGTTTCAAAGCTTAATCCGGGCCAATCATCGGGATACGCGCCGTGGATGTTTCCGATTCCTGCCGCCAACATTGAAACGCCGAGTCTTGCAATTTCACCGCACTCTTTGGGGTCGGCGCACTCACCTTTTCCTACCACGCCGTCTTCTTCGCCGCCAATTGAGCCTACTTCTGCTTCAAGGGAAAGCCCTTTAGCATTGCAGATTCCCACCAATTCTTTGGTATTGGCAATGTTTTCTTCTATTGGCGCGTGCGAACCGTCATACATTACCGATGAAAACCCTGCTTCTATGCAGGCTTTCGCGCCGTTATAGCCCCCGTGGTCTAAATGAAGGCAAACCGGAACGGTTATGTTCAGACATTCCAACATACCATTAACCATGCCTACTACTGTTTTATAGCCGCCCATATACTTCCCTGCCCCTTCTGACACGCCGAGAATAACGGGAGAGCTACATTCTTGCGCCGCGAGTAAAACCGCCTTAGTCCACTCAAGATTGTTGATGTTGAACTGCCCGACAGCATATTTACCTTTTAGCGCGTTTTTGAGCATTTCTTTAGCAGATACTAACATAATTAAACTTTTCCTTTCGCTTTTTAATATTTATATAATTATAACATATTAATATAACAAAATCAACATAAGGGTTTATTTTATTATGAAAAAAATTTTTGTCCTAATCAAAACTTTCAAGAGTGACTTTGAAAATACGGCGAGCGCGGCTTATGCGGCCCATGCTTGCTTTTTTATCTTTTTGTCTTTTTTTCCGTTTGCTATGCTCTGCATTAACCTTTTGCACTATTTGCCGTTTGATATTGATTATTTGTTAAGCGATAATATCTACTTTTTGTCGCGCGACATATCCGCGCTCTTTAACAGTATCATTGAAGAGGTCTATTCAAAATCATCGGGGGCAGTTATTTCAATTGCTTCGGTTTTGGCTCTCTGGTCGGCATCTAAAGGGTTTATGGGGATTATCAGAGGGCTTAACAGCGTTTATTCGTGCAACGAGAATCGCGGTTATTTCAAAGTTCGACTGACTTCTTTGTTTTATACTATTATAATGGTGGTGTTGCTTATAAGCGCGTTGGGGTTTTTGGTGTTCTTTGAGAAAATTGGCGGAGCTTTTAAATTAAGGGGGATTGACTTTGATGTGGCTATAGGAATAAGCCCGACTTTACGCCGTTTGGCTGGTGTCGGTGTGCTTAGTTTGTTCTTTACGTTTGTTTACACTTTAGTTCCTGAGCGAAAGACGAGGTTTTTGTCTGAGCTTCCCGGGGCGGTTTTAAGCTCTTTGGGGTGGGTAATATTTTCGGCTCTTTATTCATTTTATATTAATAATTTATCCGACTTCAACCAACTTTACGGAAGCCTGACCGCGGTAGTTTTATTTATGTTGTGGCTTTATTTTTGCATGTCTATTTTGTTCTTCGGCGCGAAACTGAACGTGCTGTTAAACAAAAAATTTTTGCGGCTGTATTTGCGTTCATAATCAGCTAAATCGCACTTGAAGCAGGGTTATTGTTAATTAGCCCAAAACAAACATGGTTTTTTCGTGCAAAATGACGATTTTTCTTAACTAAATAAATCAAAATAGTGTTATAACATAACGATTTCGACAAATTTTAAGTTTTTTCGTAGAGGTACAACTCCTGACTTTTGTGGAATATGCACAAAAACCGGCTTAGCTTTTTATTTGACATTACCTAAGCTTTGGTGTATACTGTGCTAACATACCCATATTTAGAAGAAGCAGACCGTTTAGTGAACTGTTGTTGGACGTTTAAATCTCACGCCTATGCAAGCGTGAGAATTGACCACCGGCGGCTTGCCGGAAACCTAACATACAGGAGGAAACTATTTTGAAAGAAGGAGACTGGTGTAAGAACACTAAGTTAAAACAAATCATTCTAAGCAAGAAAGGCATCTTAAAAAATCAAGTATCGCTTTCAGTCGCAACTATATTTTTAACCCTTTGCGTGACTTTTTTGATGACCGGGGCATTATATCCCGAAAGCGAAATGCCCGTTATAGACATCATGCTAAGCGAAGGGCAAAACACTCTAACAGCGCAGGTTAAAGAAAACACAAGCATTGAAGAAGCCGCGGCCCTTTTTATGGGGGGGCTGAACGCATATGACAGCGCGAACTATCCTTTAGACTATCAATGCACGGGCGGCGAGGGAATTATCATCTACCGCGCGTTCGACTTCACACTAAACTACAACGGAGAAACTAAAACGGTAAAAGCTTCAAACCACACACTAAAAGAGATATTAGAGCGCGAAGGAATCGCTCTCTCAAAGCACGACATTGTCTCACACCCGCTTGACATTCCCATAACACAGGGAATAGAAGTAACCATAACTAAAGTTACTTATGAAACGCGCGTTTCAACTGAGAAAATCCCGTTTAAGACAGTTGAACAACCCTCAAATCTTGTCGTGATGGGTGAGCGCAAGGTTCTGTCGCCCGGAGTGCCCGGAAAGGGTAGGTTGACATACAGCGAAAAGCTGATTGAAGGAGAGGTTGTTCAAAGCAAAATAACAGCAAAAGAACAACTCGTTAAGCCTCAAAAAGAAGTGGTGGCAGTCGGAAAAGCATTAGCCACACCTTACAGCAAGCGCGATTTTGAAGAAATTGTTCTCGAAAACGGAAGACCGGTGAATTATGAATATATTATTTCGGGAAAGTCTTGTGCATATACTGCGGGCCCACGTGCGGGAACGGCAAGCGGCAGAAAACTTGAAGTCGGTACGGTTGCGGTTAACCCAAAAGTTATTCCCTACGGCTCTTTAGTCTATGTGGTTACCCAAGACGGAAGACACGTTTACGGCGCAGCAGTAGCAGCAGACACAGGCTCATTCATCACCACCGACGTAGTAATAGACCTATACATGGGCCTCACAGAATACCACTACGCCGACGCTTGCAACTGGGGCGCTAAGTATGTTGATGTTTATGTTATTAATACGGGGAAATATTGACGGACAATTGACAATGTACAATTGACAATTGACAATTATTGTGTCCGCTTGCGCGGACGGATTTGGAATTATAACAGTTACACCGCCCGATGCTTTTGTGTTGGGTGGTGGTGTTTTGTTGGAATGTCTTG
>WRLV01000071.1 GCA_009777445.1 Oscillospiraceae bacterium
CACGCGGATAATCCGCAGTTTAAAGCTAAAATTGGCGAAACCATGAGGGTAAAGGAGGAAATCGCTATGGCTACCGAAATTTTAAATACAATCAGTAAAGACGAACACGCAATCGCAAAATACAGGGCAAGGCGTAAATGGGAAGCCGACCTAACTACAAACCTTTCTGTCAGTCGGAGATTGGGGAAGGAGGAGGGTAGGCAGGAGGGGATTTTAATAGGTATGGAAAGAGGTATGGAAAGGGGTAGACAAGAGGGCAGACAAGAAGGCAGACAAGAAGGTATACAAGAAGGTATACAAAAAGGCATGCAAGAAATCATTGAACGGTTTAGACGGGGTGGCATGTCCGAAAACGAGATTGAGAAGTTCTTGCAGTAAGTTCTGATTTATTTTTGAAAAACGTAGGGGACGGGCTTGCCCGTCCCGAAATTGAAAAATACATTGAGCAATTGAATTATCAAAAAAGTATTGCACTTTTTGTTGGATTGTGTTATACTGTTTATATCAGTGATACAAGGCGGTGATGAAATTGGCTTTTGAGAATATTGACGGGGTTAAAATAGCCAGCGTTGAAACCGAACAGGTTTTTCTTGTTGGCGACACTTTTACTGTGTTTGAAGGCGAAAACCCGATTCCTTCAATATATAACTGGGCGGATTTAAAGTCTGTGGGCGAAAGCAAAACAGAGTTTAGCTTTGAGACCGCCGACTCTCGTGTGTATAAAATCGGTTTCCACTTAATCCCCGACATATCGCGCCGCTTACGGCTCAGAGCGATTATAGAGGGCAATCTTGCAAAACACCCGTCTGTTGAATATCGCCACTTGAAGCGAATATTGATGAACAAGACTAACTATACAAGCTGTGATGCCCCATCGCGCGCCTTTGTGAGCAAGGGTGTTTATAATGAAAAAGAAATAAGTTACAGCAATGTCACATTGCTGAACACACGGCTTGGGAAAATCTTTATATTAACCGGCATTTTAATCACCATTAGCGTGTTCTTGTTTTGCTTTTTCTTTATCGGCGACTTTATGGAAAACTATAAATATTTCATTCCTATTTCAACATTTTGCGGCGTGATTATTTCAATGTTTATCTACATAGCTTGCGCCATTATGGCGAAATTTATCTACGCAACACTTCTCAAGGCAGACTCCGCGCTTGACCGCGAAATAACCTTCACTGTGGCAGAGGATGGCTTTTCGGCAATCGAGACCGAACTGCACACAGGCTATGACCTTGTGCGCTGGGCCGATGTCGCTTATTTTGTCGAAACGAACTATGTCTTTATCATATACAAAGACCAAAAGTCGGTGTTTTGGCTTCCCAAACGTCTTTTCAGCAAAGAAAGACAAAGAGAAATATCAGACTTTATTGCCACGCGACTTAATCAAAAATAAGAAAGGCAAGTTTAAAAATGGGCGTTGTTGTTAATACCACATTTATGTCGGTTGGAGAGCGAGAGTTTTATCTTGTGGATGTTAAGGGTTCACAGGGTTATATTGGTGTTACTCCCGTTACCCCATCGGCGACAGAAAATTTCGGAAACACTTTGCATGAGCTGTTTTATATCGCCGATGAGCCTATAATAAACATAATAAAGAACAATAAAAACGACCCTTTTGCCGACAAACTGTTGTCACAAGTGGGTAGTATACATAATTGTAGTATGTCATTGCGTGGCGTTTTGGGGGCGGCACGCGACAGTTATTCCACCAACCCCCAAGGCTTAATTAAATCCGCTCAACCCGTATTAGAGCTACTTCGTGACGGGCTGTATGTCGTTCACGCCTCAAAAATGATTCCAACTGACGGGGCAGGCAATTTTTTTTGGAATGCCTACAGCATGAGACACGAGGTATACGGGACGGGTGACTACAATAGCGTCATCGGGCGCGAAAGCAATTACAACGCATGTTTCCTAATCCCCTCTTGCGCATCAAGTGAGTTTAACGAGACGAACGTGCGCCCTTATCTCGACAAAATCAGAACGGGCAATCAAGTGGGCGGCGTAGCTATACAGCTCTGTGGAATGTTTTCGGTCTTATTGTCGGGGCATAGCGCGGCAACTGCTTCAATAATGAACGACACCGACTTTAGATGTATCTTGATAGAACCCGTCCGAGACATTCTTTTTGACGAGACGGGTAGAGATACAAACCCCGAAAAACAGCCCGTGCCGGTTGCATTGTCCTGCCCGTTTGTTAAAATCCCGATTGAGGTTGTCCCTGAGGATATGTTAACGGGCTTCTTGCTTCGCCGACATGATAAGAAAGCCAGCAACTATGACACTCTAAAGGCAAAGCTAAAATCCGGCAGAGGAACGGCGCGGCGAGCCCTTCCGCAAGAAATCTACGACAAATCAGAGGCTCTGCCCGACTGCAAAATGTTAGAATCAACGCACATTATACAAAGCCTGTCCGACGAACAAATCAGCGCGCTTTTGTCGGGCGAGACCGCTCTTGACGGCGAGACTATAATTTCGCCCAACTATTATAACAGTGTTGCCATTGCCTGCAATTACCTTCAATACGTTGACTTTGAGAAATTTCTCGAGTTTGCGTTGGCAATCATAGGTTCGCCAGACTTGGCGGCGGTTCATAAATATGTCTTAGAGCGGTTGGCAGGAATAATGAATAGCAAGATTTACCGTTATTTTAAAGCGTTGAGGGAAAACCCAATGGTAGATTCGCAAGAGGTTATGCCGATTGTTTCGGACTATATCGCCCGTTATGACGGAATAGCCGACCAGTTTCAAAGGGAAAGCTACTCGTTTAACAACAAGAAAAACAGCAAAGCAGGCCCAACGAGTATTTCAAAGATGGAGGATTTTATCAGGAGAAAAAATCGAAGTAACTAAAAATTTATTTTAATTTAAGAAAGAAAGGTTTAAGATTATGAAAAGAATTATGGCAATTATTTTAGCGGCGGCTATGTTTTTAGCGGCGGGGTGCGACACCCCTCAAGTAGTGGAAACGAGTTCAACTGATATTACGTTGGTTGATGATGTTGTACCGTCTGAAAGCGATGAAGGCGAAATCATTGAAGACGAAGTTGACGAAGTCATTGAAGATGAAGTTGACGAAGACGAAAATGAAAACGATGAAGTGTCTTCTGTGAATTTAACTGCAACTGAGTTTGTCGAGGCCGATTCAGGATGGTTTATGAGAGGTTGGTTGCCGCATTTTGACGACATAAACGATGTTGAGCTTACCGAAATTTTGAGTTTTGGGATTAACAATTTAGGGTTGCCCCATGCACTCTTTGACCCGGCAAATGAAGAGCGAATCTTTGGAGAAGATTCTCTTTTAGGTGAACCTTCACTCATATTTGAGCCTAATGAAACAGAAGCCTATCTCAAAGAGTTTTTGAGCAGTGATTTTTCGATTGACAGCTACGATTATGAAAGCTTTGACGACAATCTTCCTGCCGCATACAGAAAACTTTTCTGGGACGAAGAAACCGGAATGCTCATTTTCTTCACCACTGTGTTCGGTGGCGGCCCCGTAAAAACCACCCATGTTTTAGACGAATATGAAGACGATGATTTTACCTATGTTGTCGCCGCAAGCTATGAGTATGACTCTTATGAAGAAGATGATGGGCTTGAAGACTTCCACTATGTGCTTGAAAACCTTCCCGAATACGAAATAGAATATAATCTCTATACCTTCGTGAAAAACGAAAACGGGGTTTATAACATAGTATCTAAACAGCCGACAGACGCACCATCACTCATATCTTAACGCTTCAATCGGGTCTAATTTAGCGGCTTTGCTTGCAGGGTACATTCCGAAGAATGTACCTATGAGCATTGAGAAACCAAAGCTCAAGAAAATGATAGGAACGTCTATGGTCGGAGTAGCATCCATAAGCGGCGTTACCAACATTCCCAACAAATTACCCAAAATTATTCCTATGATTCCTCCGACTAAAGAAACAGTCACTGATTCTGTAAGAAACTGCATTTGAATGTGAAAGGTTTTCGCGCCCATTGCTTTGCGTGTTCCTATTTCGCGAGTTCGCTCGGTGACTGAAACTAACATTATGTTCATTATTCCGATACCGCCCACTAACAGCGAAATTGCCGCTATTGCCGATATGGCAACGGTGATTGTTCTCAGCGTTTCGCTTATCGAGTCTAACATCGACGCCATGTTTGTGACACCCACCGTCCAGTTTTCATTGTTAAAATAAAGTTGGTTGAAATAGAACGTCAATTCATCGGTCAGCGCAACGACTTCTTGAGTGTTGCCCCCGATTATGAGGATTGAGTCGTAGTTCTTTTCAACCAATTTTAATTTTTCGATACTTAATGGAATGTAGAATCCGGTAGTTGTATCAGCATCTGAAACACCCAATCCCCCCATTCCCATTTGTTCGTACTCGTAAATACCTACTATAGAATAAATTTCGATTTTATCTTCTTTAAAAATCTTAACTTGTTCCCCCAAGGCAGACTCTAAGTCTTTTCCCGGAAACAAGTTGTATACGAATCTGTCTGATACTACCGCGACTGTTGAATAGTTTTCGACATCGGTGTCGGTTATAAAACGCCCGTGTAACATGACGGGGTTCAGCGACAATTCGTAGTCGGCGTTAACCCCTGTTATGCTTACATTAGCGTATAATTCAAGCTCTTGTCCCCTTCCTTGCCCACCCTGTAGTGAAAGAGAAACACCACTGATTTTATCGCCGAAATGTTCTTTCAGTTCACTTATCATGTTGTCGCTTATGAGGTCTGAGGATGTCGGCGTTTTTCCGCTTAATCTGTTAGCTCCACCTGTTCTAATCCGCGCGCCGCCGCCCGGTCCCCTCAACATCATCATGCCTCCACCGCCGCTTTGTTCACCGCGTTCGCTGACATTGGCATATATGTTTGATGCGCCGAATGAACTCATGCTTTCGTTAACGGTTTTTTCGACCGCACTGCCAACGTTAACGATGGCAATGACCGACGAAATACCGATTATAATGCCCAACATGGTGAGCAAAGAGCGCATTTTATTCGCCTTAAGCGACTGCAAAGAAAGTAATATGTTCTCAAAAATCATAAGTTGTTCCTTTCGTAAACACGGTTTTATGGGAGCTATCAGAAATAATTTCCCCGTCTTTAAGTGTTATGATTCGCTCGGTCTCGTTTGCCAAAACTTCATTGTGGGTGATTAGCAAAATCGTTTTATTTTCTTCTTTGTGGATTTTGTGGAACAAGTCCATTACAAGTCGCCCTGTTTTTGAATCTAACGCACCTGTGGGTTCGTCGGCGAGAATGATTGAAGGGTTGTTCGCTAACGCGCGTGCAATTGCCACCCGTTGTTTTTGCCCGCCCGACAGCTCATTAGGAAGATGTTCAAGCCTGTCCCCCATCTCAACCATTTGCAAAAGCTCTTTTGCCCTTGCTCTCCTTTGTTTTTTAGGAACGCCCAAATAGAACATCGGAACTTCAACGTTATGTAACGCACTTGTTTTGGGGATTAGGTTAAACGTCTGAAAAACGAACCCGATTTTTTCATTTCTCACCTCAGAAAGTTGATTGTCGCTCATCTCTCTGATTGGAATGTCATCGAGCGAATAGTTCCCCGATGTTGGCCGGTCTAACGCCCCGATAATATTCATAAGCGTGCTTTTGCCTGAGCCGGACTGACCGACTATAGCGACAAATTCTCCTTTGTCAACGCTAACCGAAAGCCCTTTCAAAACCTCAAGTTCATTCGGCTGCCCTATGAAATATTTTTTGCTAATCTTATCAAGTTTTATCATATTTTCAGATTTATCCTCCACCTCTAACCCACCCGTCTAACCTGCACGCCGCCTTGAGCGCCACCTCGACCGCCGCCTTCGCCACCTACTCTTACCTGCCTGTTTGTGCCACCATCGAATGTCATTCGCGCCCCCTCTTCGGGGGAGCCGCCCGGCATTCCACCCGGCAAAATATCCCCCGGCTCAAAGCTTAACGGGTTGTTGATTACCAACATGCCGTCTTTAAGTTGTTCGCCCGAAATTTCGGCTTGAAGGGCAGTTCTTACCCCCACTGTTACGGGAATTTCAGTTGCCACGCCGTCAATGTTGCACAGAATAAAGGTGTCCGGCCCCCTCTCAATCAAAGACGAGAGGTTGAGCGCGTATACATCGGGTGTTTTTGAGATTATAATTTCGACAAAGGCGTTCATTCCGATTCTTACGTCTTCGGGGGGAACTGAAAATTCAGCCCACACTTCATATTCAACGCCGGTGGTTCCCTCTTTATTTCCGGCGGCAGGTGAAATATAAACAATCTCTCCGAAAAAAACCTTGTCCTTAGTCGCAACGGTAGTAATTTCAGTCTCTTGCCCGATTTTCACACTGCCGATGTTAAACTCCATGACATTCGCCGAGACGTACAGCATGCCATCGTTCACAATCGTCATAAGCTCACCGGAAACGGTATTACCCTCACTTGCTTTTATTGATGTCACCGTTCCGTCAGCTGTGGATTTAACAGTGCATTTTTCAAGGCTTTCGTATAACTTTTTAAGAGCAATTTCCTGATTTCTGACAGTCGTTGTCACCTCTTTTGTGCGCGCCTGCTCTAAGCTTTCTTGAGCTGTTATTACGCTTAACTCCGCACTTTCAAGTGACTTTTCCGCCTCATCGACATTTCTTTTCGCGGTCTCAAGTTTTTTTGCATTTTCATCAGCGGCATCACGTTGGGCGCGACGACGCTCGTTCAAAGATTTGTCATAATTTTTAACCGCATCTTCGTGCGCTCTTTGCGCGCTTTCTCGCGCTCTTTGGGCAGTTTTGACTTCGTCATCAGTGCGTTTTGCCGCATCTTCTCTTGCTTTTTCCAAGTCGGTTACGGCACGCTCATAGGCACGTTGTGAGTCAGCTAAAGCGATTTTTGCATCGTCCACGACCTCGCGCGCTTTTTTGGTTGACTCTTCTCTCGCGAGCCTTAAATTTTCCTGTGCATCTTTAAGCTGGCGTTCGGCATCTTCAACCGCCCGAGAATTAGAAACCCAATCGCTTTGAACTTCGCTTGTCATGTCTAACGAGTTTTGTTGCACACGCGCACGGTTTAAAGCGACAGTTGCGTTATTTATGGCTATTCTGTATGTATGCTCATCAAATTCTTCAATCGACTCTCTGAGTTTTTCTTCCGCTTTTTCTAAATCAAGCTGTTTCTTCTCTATTGTGGATTTCGCTTCGGCAATGTTATTGCGGTGAGTATAATCATCAAAATCGTTTTGAACTTCATCGTAATCTTTCTTGGCTTCCTCTAAGTCGGCGGCTCTCCTGTCAAGATTAGTCTTATTCTCGCTTATAGCGTTGTCATATTGATATGAGTCAAACGGTTTTCGCGCATCGTTTTCGGCTAATTTCAGGTCATCAAGGCTTTTCTCAAGTTGAATTTCCGCCTTCTCTTTTGACAAAACAGCCGATTTTAAAGAATTTTCGGCGTTAGTAACAGCGTTTTTGTTATTAAGCAACTCGTTGTTCAGCGACTCACGAGCACTTTCCAAATTATTTTCGGCAGTTTCAATTTCATAAAGCACAGAGGTTGTATCAAGCTGAACCAACACATCGCCTTTACGTACCTCATCCCCCACCTGAACAAAAACATGCTCAACCGCATAATTTAGCGGCGAGTAGATATTTTTCGTGTCACTGCTATAGACCGTCCCCGACAGCGAAAGGGTTTCGTTCAAATCGGTTTTGACTAACGGCGTGAACTGAAACATTTCAAACATTTCGGCATTAACAGGTTGCGAGTCGCCCGGGCTGAAAAGAAAAAACAACCCGCAAACGATGGCCGCTATGACGGCGAGAATAATAATAGTTTTAAGCTTCGGTTTTTTAGCCTTGTTTTTAAAGTTTTCAATCGAGTTTTCCATAGAATTTCTCCTTGTTTTTGTTTTGGTTTTTTGTTTTGGAATGTCTTGCATGAGTTAATGATAACCTATTTTTATATCAATCGTGCGAAAGAAATGTGATTGTTTAATGATAATTCAAAAATTCAAAAGCCCCACAGTCATACTCGCTGTGGGGGTGATGAGTGTTTGGGTTTTGGTTGGAATGTCTTGTGGAAATGGGTGAGGGTGGGGGAGGAGAGAGGCGTTTTATTTTAAACCCGTCCGCGCCCCCACAAACACACCCCCGAAAGCAACTCCGCACAAATGCGGAATTGCTTTCAAGCTTTTTCAAGAACTCACATCAACCACCTTCAAAAACAGGGTAGGTTTTGTCAATACTTCATAACATACTCTCTCCAGGTATCGGGGTATAAGCTCATTA
>WRLV01000072.1 GCA_009777445.1 Oscillospiraceae bacterium
CTTGTCGCGGCGGGACGGGCAAGCCCGTCCCCTACATTTAATTGTCAATTGTCAATTGTACATTGTCAATTGTTCGTCATATCTTCCTCTTAATCTTATTCAAAGCCCCCTTTTCAAGTCGTGATACCTGCGCTTGGCTTATGCCTATTTGGTCTGCTACTTCTACCTGTGTTTTTCCTTGAAAAAATCTGAGGTTTAGGATACGTTTTTCTCTTTCCCCTAAAGCAGTTATGGCTTCTTTCAGCTCAATTTCGTCTAACCAGTTGGCATCATTGTTATGGTCACCTATTTGGTCCATGACATATATAGTATCACCCGATTCAGAAAAAACGGGTTCATAAAGCGACAGTGGCTCGCTGATTGCCTCTAACGCCAAAACAACGTCCTGCCTCTTTGCTTCTATTTCTTTTGAAATTTCGTCTATGGTCGGCTCGTATGATTTTTCACTCATCAGTTTTTCTTTAGCCTGCATAGCCCTGTAAGCAAGGTCGCGGAGCGAACGGCTGACTCTTACTTGATTGTTATCGCGAAGATAACGTTTTACCTCACCTAAAATCATCGGCACGGCATATGTCGAGAATCTCACGTTTAAGCTGGTGTCAAAGTTGTCAATCGCCTTCATCAACCCTATACACCCCACTTGAAAGAGGTCATCGGGGTTTTCGCCTCTACCCGCGAAACGCTGAATAACGCTCAACACTAATCTTAAATTTCCGCTAATCAGCTCATCTCTGGCACTCATGTCACCCTTCTTTATTTTGTTGAGAAGCTCAATTTTTTCAGCCTCTTTAAGAACTTTAAGTTTGGCGGTATTAACTCCGCTGATTTCAACCTTCCCATAATACAAAAGCATCCCCTCCCGCCGATTGTTGTTGTTCCAACCCTAAAACAAGTATTGGCAGGTGGTTAATTTTTATTCTGAATTTTATCTTGTCAAATATTGGTTAAAATTAAAAATGACATTTGACTTTAAATGAAAAATCTGTTATAATGCTCTTATAGCAATGAAAAATAAAAGACAAGGAGAATAAACAATGCGCAAATTCAATGTAACCGGTAACTGTGTTAAAAATAAGCACTACATGGTTGATATAAGCGAAAAGTTAAAGAAAATTAAAGCAATGGTCGATGAAGAATGTTACTTCACAATCAACCGCGCCAGACAATACGGAAAAACCACAACGCTTTATCTGCTTCAAGAAGCGTTGAAATCTGAATATGTATGTATAAAAACCAGTTTTGAGGATGCCGGAGACAACATGTTTTCCTCAGAGCAGGATTTTTGTAAAGCGTTATTAAAACGTTTAGACGATGCTACACAAGAAATGTATAACGATACAAACATTATCTGGGCAAACGATGAAGTCACCGATTTTACGAAATTAGGCGGACATATAACAAACATTTGCAAAGAAAATAAAATCGTTTTATTGATAGATGAAGTTGACAAATCAAGTAATAACCGAATTTTCCTGCATTTTTTGGGATTGTTGAGAGCTAAATTTTTAAAACGAAACGGAAACAACACCCCCACATTTCACAGCGTGATTTTAGCCGGAGTGCATGACGTAAAGAACATCAAGCAAAAAATGATAACTGCAGGAACCCACACTCAATCAAGCGGCGAAGGGATTTACAATTCACCTTGGAACATAGCGGCTGCGTTCGATGTGGATATGTCGTTCAGCGCGCAAGAAATTGAAACTATGCTACTTGATTACGAAAGCGAACACTCTTCTAAAATGAATAAAACCGAAATAGCACAGGAAATATACGATTATACAAGCGGATACCCCTTTTTAGTATCGCGTATTTGTAAAATAATAGATGAAAAGTTAGAACAAGATTGGAGCCGTAAAGGCGTACAAGAAGCGGTTAAAATCTTGTTAGAAGAAAGCAATACGCTTTTTGATGACTTGCACAAGAATTTGGAAAACAACGAAGAACTTTCAAAGCTTATGTACGGGTTGATAATAATTGGCGGAAGGGTAAGCTTTAATTGGGCAAACCCGATTATAAGTTTAGGTAACATGTACGGTTTTATAGAAAAAAGAGATAATAAAGCTGTGGTCTCCAACAAAATATTCGAGATATATATTACCGAGTATTTTATATCTAAAGAAGAAACTGAGAAAATCGGTAAAACACCTACCGAAGTGGAAGATGTTGTAAACGGCAAGCAGTTCGACATGGAAACGTGTATTAGAAAATTCGCGCAACATTATTACGAAGTTTACAACAAAAAAGACATTGAATTTCTTGAAAGACACGGGCGATTGCTGTTTTTGTATCACTTAAAGCCGCTTATAAATGGCGTGGGATTCTATCATTTTGAGACAGAAACCCGCAATTCGCGGAATATGGATATTGTTGTAGATTATAATCAACAGCAATTTATAATAGAATTGAAAATCTGGCGCGGTGAAGAATATAAAAAGAAAGGTTACGAACAATTGTTAGACTACATGTCTGCCAAAAACGCAAAAGAAGGCTACCTGATTACCTTTGATTTTCGTAAAGAAACTAATAAAGAGCGTTGGGAAAAATGGGTTGAATTTGATGATGGTCGGCGGGTTTTTGATGTGATGGTTTGACCTGCAAGCTCCTTATCCATTGTAAAAGGATGAACGCTTAACTTATTATTGCTTACCATAAAAGCATCGCCTGTGAACAAATATTTATCATCAATAAGATATATCATAGTGCCATCAGTATGCCCCGGTGTTTTGATACATTCAACTTTAATATTGTCAAACAGTAATTCTTGACCATCATATAAAAGGTTAATTTCATCTGTATTTACAGGCAAACTGTTATAACTAAATAAGTTTCGCTTTATTGTTCCGTTTGCAAGATTTATTTCATCTTCACTCATATAAATCTCCGCATTTGAAAATAGCGGCAGGGAATTGACATGGTCTGAATCAGAATGTGTTAATAAAATCCATTTCACATCGGTAACGTTAATATCGTTTTCCTTTAATGATGCTTCAATTTTGTTTGCACTTGAACCCGCATCAATCATAATGTATCCATTTTCCGATTTAATAAAGAAAATTGAATTAATACCGTTTCTTAAAGCGAAAACATTCGTATTATTTATGCTTCCCGTTTCAGCCGGCTTCATTTTAAGTAAAGGGTAAAGAAAATAAAGAGTGATACCGATTATTAAAATTAAAATAGATATGAGTATCAATAATATCCGTTTTTTAGTTTTTTCCATAACTTTTACCGGTCTCCTTAACTGTGTAATAATTTCCCATTTTGCCCATATCAGAAAAGCCTGTTCCCGTACTCATGATTTTATACCATTATACTATATCTTGTAAAAAATTACAAGCCTTTCTCAAAAAAATTTTTAAAAAACACTTGACAAAGCTCTCAAGTTATGTTATAATGCATATCGTAAGCAGCAAAGGTGCTGTTGATTTTTGAAATCAACAGTGCTTTTTGTTTATATCGGTACAATGGCGTACACTGCTCGTTTTGCGGGTTGTTGTACGCTTTTGTTATATATTAAGAAAGGTGGTTTTAAAAGATGGATTTTAGTATTTGGTTATTGATGGGCGCGGCTATGGTGTTCTTTATGCAGTCGGGTTTCGCTATGGTAGAAGCGGGGTTCACGCGGGCTAAGAACGCGGCAAACATTATCATGAAAAACTTGATGGATTTTTGCTTGGGAACTGTTTGCTTTGTGTTCTTAGGGTTTGGGCTTATGATGTCGGATAATTATTTTTTCGGCTTTATCGGGGCCCCAAATTTCAGCATCTTCACTGATTTTACTAACTTTGATTTTTCAAACTTTGTGTTTCAGTTGGTGTTTTGCGCTACGGCGGCGACTATTGTTTCGGGTGCAATGGCTGAGCGCACAAAATTCAGCGCGTATCTGCTTTACAGTGCCGCTATAACGTTGTTCATCTACCCCATACAAGCGGGTTGGGTGTGGAACGACAACGGTTGGCTTCTCAACATGGGGTATGTTGACTTTGCGGGTTCGTCGGTCATACATATGATGGGCGGAATTACGGCGTTAATCGGGGCGGCTTTCTTAGGCCCGCGGATTGGCAAATACTCCTTAGACAAAAAGACGGGGAAAAAGAAAGCGCACGCAATTCCCGGTCACTCGCTGACGTTAGGCGCGTTGGGGTGTTTTATCCTCTGGTTCGGGTGGTATGGATTTAACGGTGCGGCGGCAGAAAACACGGCACAGTTAGGTTCGATTTTCTTGACGACTACCTTAGCGGCGGCATTAGGCGCGGCAGCCACAATGGTTTTAACCTGGGTAAAAAACGGAAAACCCGATGTTTCAATGTCGCTTAACGGCGCGTTGGGAGGATTAGTGGCAATCACCGCCGGTTGTTCAAACGTTGATGCTGTGGGCGCGCTTGTCATCGGGGCTGTCGCCGGAATTTTAGTGGTATTGGCTGTTGAATTTATCGACTTAAAACTGCACATAGACGACCCTGTCGGGGCTATTGCAGTTCATGGCGTAAACGGCGCGTGGGGAACAATTGCAGTAGGCTTGTTCGCACGCCCCATGACATCGGGTGATGACATAATTTCAGATGTGAGCGGATTGTTTTACGGTGGCGGCTCACAACTTCTCGGTGTTCAAGCGTTGGGGGTTCTTGCTGTTATTGTTTGGACTGTCATTACCACGAGTATAGTGTTTTTCTTGATTAAAAAGGTCCACGGTCTGAGAGCTTCGGTTGAAGATGAAATCAGAGGGCTTGATGCAACTGAGCATGGTATGGAAAGCGCGTATGCCGATTTCCTGCCGGCTGTGACAACTACGCTTGAGACAACAGGAGAGAATTCTGTTTCGGTTGTTGATTACCGTAACTCGGCTCACGCGGACAGCAAACCCGGACATTCCCCCAAAATGACAAAAGTAACAATCATCACAAAACAAGCAAAATTCAGCGCGCTCAAGGCGGCGTTCGACCAAATCGGAATTACCGGTGTTACTGTGACAAGTGTAATGGGCTACGGCGTACAAAGGGGGCATACTCACACCTATCGCGGTGTTCCGCTTGAGCAACCGTTGTTACCTAAAATTCAGGTTGACGTTGTTGTCAGCAAAATACCCGTTGCTTCATTTATCGACTTGGTTAAAAAAGTGCTGCACACCGGCAACATCGGCGATGGGAAAATATTTGTATACGACGTTGAAAACGTTGTCAAGATAAGAACAGGCGAGGAGGGATATGATGCTTTGCAAGACAATTATAGTTGACAGTTTAAACTTTATGCTTTATAATTAAAATTAAGAAATATTATAGTTTGTGAAAGGGGAAATATTCAAAAATGAAGATTCAAGAAATTTTTGGAAACATGGTGTTTAATGATTCGGTTATGAGGGAGAAGTTGCCAAAAGATGTTTACAGAGCCCTCAAGAAAACCATGTCACAGGGAACCCACCTTGAGCTGAATATAGCCAATACCGTTGCGGGGGCAATGAAAGATTGGGCAACTGAAAAAGGGGCGACTCATTTTTCGCACTGGTTTCAGCCAATGACCGGCGTTACAGCCGAAAAGCACGACAGCTTTATCGCGCCCACAGGCGACGGAAGGGTAATCACCGAGTTTTCGGGTAAAGCGTTGGTGAGGGGTGAGCCGGATGCCTCAAGCTTTCCGTCGGGCGGGTTGCGTGCCACCTTTGAAGCGCGCGGTTATACAGTTTGGGACACGACATCTTACGCCTTTATTAAAGACGGCACACTGTTTATCCCAACGGCGTTTTGCTCTTATTGCGGCGAGGCCCTTGATAAGAAAACCCCATTACTCCGCTCAATGGAGGCGATTGACAAGCAAGCAATGAGGGTGTTAAAACTTTTTGGAAACACAACCGCCACACGAGTAATATCTCAGGTAGGCCCTGAGCAAGAGTATTTTCTGATTGACAAAAGCGTTTATCTTAAACGCCCCGACTTAATCTGCACAGGGCGAACTCTTTTCGGCGCGCGCCCCCCAAAAGGGCAAGAGATGGACGACCATTATTTCGGAAGGTTAAAGCCACGTGTCAGCGCGTTTATGAAAGAGCTTGACGAAGAGTTATGGAAACTCGGCGTTTGCGCCAAAACAAAGCACAACGAAGTCGCCCCTGCGCAACACGAGTTAGCCCCAATTTTTTCCACCGCGAACATTGCCACCGACCACAATCAGCTCACAATGGAGGTGATGAAGACAGTCGCCGACCGTCACTCGTTGGCTTGTTTGCTCCACGAAAAACCCTTTGCCGGCGTTAACGGCAGTGGGAAACATAACAACTGGTCAATCACAGCGGAAACTTTAAGCGGTACAAGCACTAACCTTCTTGAACCCGGGAAAACTCCTCACGAAAACGCGCAGTTTTTGCTCTTTTTAGTGGCGGTAATTAAAGCCGTTGATGAATATCAAGACCTGCTCAGGCTTTCGGCGGCAAGCGCGGGCAACGACCACCGTTTAGGCGCGAACGAGGCCCCGCCCGCAATCATTTCGATGTTCTTGGGTGAAGAGCTGACTGAAATTTTACAAGCCCTTGAAAGCGGTGCAGATTATAAAGATAAAGCGAGAGAACAAATGGAAATTGGCGCAACAGTGCTGCCACACTTTCCACGAGACACAACCGACAGAAACCGCACATCACCTTTTGCTTTTACAGGGAATAAGTTTGAGTTCCGCATGTTAGGTTCGGCGTTTTCAATCTCGGGCCCGAACATAGTTCTCAACACAATAGTGGCGGAATCTTTGCGGCAATTCGCTGATGTTCTTGAGGGCGCGGCAGATTTTAAACAAGCATTAGCAACACTAATCAAAAAGACATTCAAAGAACACAAAAGAATCGTCTTTAACGGCAACAACTACGCTGAAGAGTGGGTTTGCGAGGCAAAGAAAAGGGGTCTGTCAAACTTAAAAACAACGGTAGATGCTCTTCCTGAATTTATCACCAAAAAGAGCATAGAGCTTTTCACAAGACACAACGTTTTTGCCGAAACAGAGGTTCTCTCACGCTATGAAATCATGATGGAAAATTACTGCAAAACCATTCACATTGAGGCGTTAACTATGGTCGATATAGTGAAGGGGGAAATCTTCTCTGCAAGCGTGGACTATCAAAACGCCCTTGCAAAACTGCTCTTGAAAAAACGCGAATTGAGCGAATATGATGCCACAATGGAAGAACAACTGCTCAACAGCATTTCTAAGCTGTCGGCGTGTCTCATAAAACGCCTCGGAAAACTCGAAACAGCGATTTTAGAGTCAGGTGAGGACAGAAACATACTCGAACAAGCCACCTTCTATCGCGACAAAGTTTTCACCGCCATGTCAGAGTTAAGGCTAATTGTCGATGAATTAGAGACACTAATCGCAAAAAAATACACCACATTACCCACTTATGCTGACATGCTTTATAGTGTTTAGAAAAATTTTTAACAATACCCCCCACAGTCGCTTTTTTATTGTGGAAATATTTGGTATAATCGTATAAGAGATAAGAGATGTGCAAACGTGCTATACCCATTGAGCGCGTAAACTTTTAATTTGCTTACGACGACCAAATAAATCACAGCCGCAAATGGCAGTTGCCGATTAATTCGACAGCTGCCATTGTGGCGTTGTTTTCGCCCATATCAAATTAAAAAACCCCTTGACTTTTTCAAAAATTAATGTTAAAATTAATACAAAGAAAAGGAGTGTTATATGGCAGAAGAAAAAATAAACTTTGATAGCATTGTGAAAGAAATATTAAGCAACTATTCAGACGAAACAACGGTGAAATTTATCAATACATTGTATGGCGAAAACATGCCACTT
>WRLV01000073.1 GCA_009777445.1 Oscillospiraceae bacterium
AACTAACGAAGCCGCAAAAATTTCAAGCTTCCGGCGATTGTGCCGATTGTATTATACAACGGCGACGACAAATGGACGGCTGTCACAGAGTACAAAAAATACACAGAAAATTACAATATTTTTGGGAACAACATAATCAACTTTGAATACCTATTGTTTGACCTAAATCGCCAAGACGTTGAAGCTGTCAACTCCACCCGAAAGCTACTTGACTTAATCTTCCGCTTAGACATGTTACATATAAGCGATAACAACTTAAACAAATTCCCCGAAGCATTCATGGAATACGACAGAGACTTATCAACCGCAGAAATTGCAGTTTTAACAAACTGGCTCAAATACGTTTTATTGAAAAACAAAATGTCACCGGAACTCGAAAAAGAACTCAAACAAGTATTAGCTAAAAAGGAGGGAAATGTTATGACACATTCATTTGAAAGATTTGTAGATGGTAAGTATAACGAGGGCATAACAGTTGGCATACAAAAAGGCAGACAAGAAGGCATACAAAAAGGCATGGAGAAAATCATAGAAAAGCTTAAACAAGGCGGCATGTCCGACGAAGAAATCAATAAATACCTACAATAGAAAGGAAAAAATCATGAAAAAATTATTATCAATCATTCTAACAATCAGCCTTTTAACAGCCTTAACCCCGGCTTTAACCTTAACCGCCGGGGCAGACGACTTCGGCGATGGCTGGACCTTAATCAACAACGTCCTCACCATTGAAAGCGACACCGGCATGCTGCACTGGGTGCGCTCTGGCAGAAGCCAAGTCGGCCGCCCCGCTCGGGAGGAAATCACGTCTGTCACCATTGAAGACGGCGTGACATATATTTCTGACTACGCGTTTTCGGAATTTTCAAAATTGACAAGCGTGTCGATTCCTGAAGGCGTGACGAGTATAGGGGATGCTGCGTTTCTCAGTTGTGTTGCGTTACAACACCTAATCATCCCTGCGAGTGTGACGACTATAGGTCATTATGCGTTTTACGGTGGCAGCGATTCGACTTTTCCGGACGTGACATTTAAAAGCGCGACACCGCCTGAGTTTATTGTTGACCATCGGCATAGGACTTTTTCGCTCGGCGCGATAATTAAAGTCCCGAAGGGGGCGTACGGGGCTTATCGCGCGCTTGAAGCGTTAGACCCTTTTTATATCGACGACTGTGAAGGCGCGTGCGATTGCCCTACGTTTGAGGGCGAGGGGACTGAAACTTCCCCCTGGCTTATCGACAGCGGCCATTCTTTGGCGGTTTTAGCTAAACTCGTTAACACCGGAAACTCTTATACCGGCAAATATTTTAAACTGACAAGAGACATAAACCTTTCAAACGTGTGCCCGGGCAACAATTGGGTGCCGATTGGAGAAGATGTCCAATATTTCCCGTTTCAAGGCCACTTTGACGGCGGCGAACATGTGATTAAGAATCTGGAAATATTTACAACAAGCACATCTAATAATTATAAAGGTTTATTTGGTGGCATTTCAAATGGCAGTGTCAAAAACTTAGGGTTAGAAAACGTGAATATTCAAGGTTACAACTACGTTGGCGGGATTGCGGGGACTATAGACTTAACCAATATAACAAACTGCTATGTCACCGGGACGATTAGAGGCAACGGCATGTACGGGTATGTCGGCGGCATTGTCGGTTCTGTCGATGGCTCAAACTCTCAACATAAAATAGAAAACTGTTATGTTACCGCTGATGTGAGTGGGCCGGTGGAACCAATAAGATATATAGGCGGAATTGCAGGCTATATAAAGGGCAACCTTAAAATTCTAAACAGCTATGCCACCGGAAAAATTAGCGGCTTTAATAATGTCGGCGGAATAGTAGGGTTTATAGATGGTAACTTCGTTGACAGTATTATCCACGACTCTGCCGCATTAAATCCGTCTGTCTCAACAACAAACATACCCTCCCCTGCTGTCGGGCGTGTTTTCGGCGGTGACACTACCAACAAAACAGCTACCGTCCACAATGTCGCGTTTAACGGCATGATGGTGAACGGGACAACGGTAGAAGATACCTCCCGTAACGGCACAGCTTGGTCTTCGACAGAGATTCTTGCTGATGCCACAATGGGCGGCAGATTTAAGAGTGACGGCGGCCCGTGGACTATAGAGCCGAATAAACTCCCCGGGTTGTTCGGCAAAGCGGTGGATTTACCTGCGCATATATTTAGAATTGACAGTATTGAGATTAACGCGCCGTCTGAATTCGAGAAAGGGTTAAGTTATAGGCTTTCTGCAACGGCGTACGGCATTAACCCACCGCAAGAGTTTGACTGGTCGCTTGATACTAACTATGCCACCGGCACGCAAATTAACCCGGAGACAGGTGAGCTTGTTATCGCCCCTGATGAAACCGCAACTGAAATCACAATCAACGCGCGCTCAATATATGGCCATTTAGGGCAAATAACCTGCTCACTTATTAACCCGGTTATAGGCACAGGTTGGCTGTTTTACGGCGGCACTCTTATAGTCAGCTCAAACGAAGGCACGAACGGTTGGCGTAACAGCACAGCATTTGAATTCGCCGATGTTAAAAAGCTTATAATTCAAGATAACGTTACGAATATAAGGCAGAACGCATTTTTTGATTGCGTGAATTTAACAAGTGTGACAATCCCTGAAAATGTGGACTACATAGAACCTCTGGCATTTAGTAGAACAGGGCTGACAGCTATAACTTTTAAACGCGCTCAACCACCTGGCTCTGAACCCACGGGCAACTATTTAAGCAACGTTCCGGATGAGTTGGCGGTTTTTGTCCCCGTGGGGGCGGGAGAGCTTTATGAAAGTGATAGAAATTTAAGCAGCTTTAAAATAGAAGAAATAATGGCGCAAGGCGAAGACTATGTGTTGGGCGACGGCGGCACACTGTTCATAGAAAGCGATTACGGTATGGCCGACTGGATTAAGAGCGGCAGAGACGTTCCCGAAAACATAGCCGCTGTCACAAGGGTTATTCTGCATGAAACGGTGACACAAATCGGCAATTCAGCGTTCGCTAACTGTGTAAACTTAGAAACCATAAACTTTCAAAACCCTCAACTGCCCGTTTTTGGGGTGAATGTCTTCAGCGGCGTTTCACAAGGTGGCACGGCTCACATACCGCAAGGTTCGCGAGAGGCGTATGGAGACATTCCCCAATTAACCGAAAAATTCACCCTTATGTGCCCATTAGCACAAGGCGTAATGTGGGCGTTATATGATGACGGCTTGCTGATTATAAGAAATTCTACCGGAATGCAAAACTGGAATACACATCGCGGGGGTAACGAAACATCGCGATTAGCGGTTAAGACGGCTGTTATTAGAATCGTTGGAGGAACGTTACAGTCGAACTTGTTTCAAAATTGCGTAAATTTAACAAGCGTGAGCATCCCCGAAGGTATTACAGAAATCGGCTCGAATGCGTTTAGCGGTTGCACGTCACTGACAAATGTACAACTCCCGACAAGTTTGACAATTATAGGTACGAACGCGTTTATGGGTTGCACACAGCTGACAAGCATAGAACTCCCCGAAAATTTACAGTTCATAAGAAACGGGGCATTTAACAACTCAGGGTTAGTGAGCATAACAATCCCCGAAAGTGTGACGGATATAGGGGTTCTAAGCAGCAATGGTTCGGCTCTAAATGCGTTTGCCTCAACAAACAGCTTAACAAGCATGACCTTTAAAGGCGAACAGCCGCCAAGCGGCGTTGTTGGCATTGGCGCTTCGACAAGCAGGGTGAGAATATTTGTCCCCCATGGGGCGAGTGCTGCATATCGAAGCAATGCCGGCTTTAGCGGCACTAACAACTATAATATACATGAAATAGACGAACAGGGTGAAGGTTGGTTTATAGACACCAACGGCTTGCTTGTTATAAGAACTGTGGCAGGCATGAACGATTGGGCGGCTAACACCACACATCGCGGTTTGGTAAAAAACATTCTTCTTGAAAATGCCGTGACAAGCATAGCCGACAACGCCTTCGCCGACTGCGTAAATTTAACAAGTGTGAGCTTGCCGAACCACGTGACGACAATAGGCGACAATGCGTTTGAAAATTGCACCGCGCTGACAAGCGTTACTCTCGGCACCGGCATTACTGCCATAGGCTCTGAAGCGTTTAAAGATTGTGAGAACTTAGCATTTATACAATTTAACAGGCCCTCACCGCCTTCATTTGGCAGTAATGTCTTTGACGGCGTGCCGCAAAGCGCGACGATTTATGTCCCCACTGGCGCGAAACAAGACTATAGCGATGCAGGCGGCAATAATTTCACAGGGCGCTACCTCACAGAAGTAAGAGCGCGCGGCACAGACTGGCTCTTAGACACCGACGGCTTATTAACCATAAGCTCTAACACCGGCATGGCAAACTGGCTTAATTCGGGTAAAACCGCAAACGACACATTTGTTGAACATGCTATTATTGAAAGCGGCGTGACGAGTATAGGCGACCAGTTTAAAAATTTAGAAAATATGAAAACCATTGAAATCCCCGAGGGTGTGACGAGTATAGGGCCGAGTGCATTTGAAGGCTGCAGTAGTTTAGAAAGCATAAGAATCCCCGATAGCGTGACGAATATCTCTTTCTTCTATACGTTTGTCGGTTGCACAAGTTTACAAAGCGTGCATTTCGGTGCCGGCATTGAAAGTATATATAGCCTAAACACTATCTTTATTAATTGCACCGCGCTGACTGAAATCACAGTTTCAGCCGAAAACCCAAACTACACCGCTATAGACGGTGTGCTATTCAACAAAGACGCAACCACCCTTGTGTTTATGCCAACATGGAAAACAGGGCATTATAAAATCTCGGACACAGTGACAAGTCTTACCGCATCGAGCTTTTTCAGAACAAGACTAACAACCATAGAACTGCCGAACAACCCCGAATTTACCACTATACCCGAAGAAGCATTTAGAAACTCGGCGTTAACCCACGTAACCATTCCCGACAGTGTGCAAACCATAGGGCAAGGTGCATTTTCAACTTCCAGCGGCTTAACAAGCGTAGAGTTCGGTTCAGGCGTGACGAATATAGGTAATGGCGCGTTAGTGATTCCCGGCCTGACAAGTGCTACCTTCAAAACCCAAACACCGCCCACTTTCGGCCATTTCATCTTCGGAACCCCACAACCGGAAGAATTAGTGATTTACGTGCCATTCGGCGCAGGCGAGCGATATAAGGCTGAGACAGCTTTAAACGGCATTGAAATTGTAGAGTATGGCGGTTATGTCGTCAATTTCAGCGCGGTTGATGAGCTAAATGGCTCAATCACCGCAACCTCAAGCAGTGGAACTTTATCATCAGGCGATAAAGTAGCCGAAAATGAACCCGTCACCTTCACAGCAACCCCTGAAGAAGGCTACCGCGTTAAAGAATGGCGGCATAACACAGAAATAGTCAACGGCACAGAACTCACCTATTCCACACAAATAACCGAAGACATCACAATCGTCACAGTCGAGTTTGAGCCAATACCCGAATACGCCGTCAATTTCAGCGTGGTTGATGAGCTAAACGGCACTCTAACCGCAAGCTCAAGCAGTGGCAGAAGATATTCCTCCGGCGAAAAAATACGCGAAAATGAGACCGTCATCTTCGCCGCAACCCCCAATGACGGCTACCGCGTGAAAGAGTGGCGAAACAACGGCGTTATCGTCGCGAATAATAAGACGAATAGCTATCAAACGACGATTACAAGAGAGACAACAGTCACAGTAGAGTTTGAAGATGTCAGCGCACCGGTGTATAAAATTGGGGATTGTAACAATGATGGGGTGATTAATATTGCTGATTTGACTTATTTGAAGTGGGCGATAGTAAGAAATAACCCGGAAGTTTTCCCAATAAACGACCAATGCAAAGTCGCAGGGGAAGAAGCAAGCGATGCACTAAATCTTTCCACGCTTAGAAATTATTTGGCGGGGGTTATACGGGAGTTTCCGGAGAGTTGACATTTTTTAAATTTTACATTATAATATAAGTTAGAACAGTGATAATAGTGGGAGGTTGAGACCATGCCAAGAACAAAGTTAGAAGAAATCGCAAAACGCGCGGCTCTCATAAAAGTCAATCCGAACTTACGCCATAAGCCTAACAAAAACGATTTGCGTATAGCTTCAGAAAATGCCGAGCTTATGGCTGAGTATCAGTACCAAACAATAAAAAGCGAGGAGAATAAATAATGACGTTTAATCGAGGAGAAATCTACTATATTCATTTCCCGTATACTTTCGATGTGAATTTTCCCAAAGGAAAAAAGAAATTTGTTGTAATTTTGCAAGAAGGAGCAATATTTGAGAAGTATGATTCTGTAGCCGTGCTTTTAATTACTTCTGATGAAGACTGTAAAGAATATGAAACAAATGTAACAATTGAATTAGGTTCTACAAAACTGACGAAAGAATCATATGTTGTGTGCGCTCAGCCATACACCCTTCTCAAAAAAATATTTGAGTTTAAAGACGTTTGGTGTGCAGGACAGCTTTCTTCTGAAAAATTAGATGAAATAGACGAAAAACTCTACATAGGTCTTTGCATGGGAACTCAAAATGAAATGTCGGGCGATAACGAGTCTGTATAACCACCCGTGTAAATGCCAATCCCTTGACGAACAGTTGACAGTTGACAATTGAGAGTTGAGAGTGAATGTAGATGACGGAGTTGCTTGTCTCGCAAGAACACAATTCGTATTAACAAACATTTCGGGACGGGCAAGCCCGTCCCCTACATTTTTTTTTAAACCCCTTGACAAAATTTTAGAAATATGTTATTATAATAAAAGCAGGGCAAGACTTCAACGGTTGCGTTCAAGTGCTTGGGCTAAATAATAACCGCTACACTTGGGGTGGGGCGGTTACTTTTTTGTGTTTCGATTTGCCAATATAGCTACGACAGTAACAACTGTCATGGATATAATGTAAGCTATCTCCATACAAACACCTCCTTTCGGAAGTGAACGCAACCGTCCGGCACAACGCCGTTTTCAATCCTGCCCTGACCGAGTTTCCCCGCTAGGTATATTATACTACATTTTTTTGGTTATTTCAAGGGTTTTTTGAAAAAAGATGAAAATCTCCACCCGATGCCTTTGGTGTTGGGTGGGGGTTTTTTTGAAATGTGGTGAAAACCCCTTGACTTTTTCAAAGATTAATGTTAAAATTAATATAAAGAAAAGGAGCGTTG
>WRLV01000074.1 GCA_009777445.1 Oscillospiraceae bacterium
ATGGGCGAAAGTAGGGGACGGGCTTGCCCGTCCCGATGTTTTCGACCGTCCCGAAATGTTTGTCAATCCGAATTCTGTTCTTGCGGGACGAGCAAGCCCGTCCCCTACATAACTGTCAACTCTCAATTGTCAACTGTCAACTGCTTAAGATATTCCCTAAACTCATCACCAACCTCTTCGTGCAGCAACCCTATTTCTACCACCGCCTTCAACACGCCGAGTTTGCTGCCTATGTCGTATCTGTTGCCGGTGAAATCAACGCCGACCATGCCCTCTGTTGTCGCTAAAACCTTCATGGCATCGGTCAGTTGAATTTCTCCGCCCGCGCCGGGTGAGGTTTTTTCGAGAATGTCAAATATTTTGGCAGGAAGAACACACCGTCCTTGAATTGAGAAATTAGATAAGATTTCACCGTCTTTCGGTTTTTCGTTCATGTTGGTTATGGTGTACATATTGTCGCGAATGTTTTGGACTTCAAGTGACGAATATTTTTTCACAAGTTCGTCCGACACCTCTCTCATCGCGACAGTCGCTTTTTGTGTTTCTTCAAAAGCGCGAATACACTGTAAAGCGGCAGGCTCATCGCCGATGATTACATCATCGGCATATGCAACGACAAACGGCTCACCGCCCGAAAACCCACGCGCCGCCATAACCGCATTGCCTGTCCCTTTCATTTCAAGCTGGCGCACATAGGTGATGTTGGCTAAATAAGAAATAGCTCTTATTCGCTCACAAAGCACACCGTTGCCCTTTCTTTTAAGCGCGGACTCTAATTCAGGGCTACGGTCAAAATGGTCAACCATCTGTTCTTTCCCACGTGATGTTACTATAAGGATATTTTCTATTCCTGATGCTGACATTTCTTCAACGATATATTGTATAGCAGGCTTGTCAACTATGCTAAGCATTTCTTTCGGAACAGCCTTAGAGGCAGGCAGAACACGAGTCCCAAGCCCCGCCGCAAGAATTACCGCTTTTTTAACCGGCGAGCCGCCGGTGGCAGATATATTCATTGTAGACTTTTTTTCTTTCATTTTAGACTCTCCTTTTTTCAGTTGTCAATTTTCATCATTTTTGAAAAAACATTTGAATATTCGGCGTACAGCTTTTTGGCATCGTCGAACGTTTTGCCTACGGTAGTGTAGTAGATTTTAATTTTAGGTTCGGTTCCCGATGGGCGAACTATTACGGTGGCGTTCCCTTCATAATCAACAATCACCATATCTGATTTAGGCAAGTTTATAGGGGTTTCGCTACTGTTCGATAAGTCCAACTTAGTTCCTTTAAGAAAATCAGAGAGAACCCTTGCTTTCGCGCCGCTCACCTCTTTAGGATAGACAGTGCGTAAATCTTTCATGATTTCTTGCATTTTCTGCATACCTGCCGCGCCCTCAAAGGCGAAATTGTCAATCTTGTTATAGTATACGCCATATTCGGCATACATTTCAGCGCGCGCCTCAATCAGCGACAGCCCACGCGAATGATAAAACGCCGCCATTTCGCAAATCAGCATTGAGGCCACAACTGCATCTTTATCGCGAACGTAACTACCCGCAAGATAGCCGTAGCTTTCCTCGTATGCAAATATGCAGCGTTCGGTTTCGCCTTGCTTTTCGAGAAGCCCGATTTGCTCACCGATAAATTTAAAGCCGGTCAACACGTCAATCAACTCAACGCCGTATTTCTTACAAATCGCATCGGTCAATGTGGTGGAAACAATAGATTTTATAGCTATGGGTTCGTCCGGCATGGTTCCTAAAGCCAACCGTTCTTTAATCACATATTCGAGAAGCATTACTCCGACTTCGTTGCCGCTGAACAGCTCATAACCGCCGTCTTTGTTTCTTGCCGCTATTCCGACACGGTCACAGTCGGGGTCGGTGGCAAGCAAAAGGTCGGCATTTTCTTTCTCGCACAGAGCAAGCCCGACTTCTAAAGCCTCACGAAACTCGGGGTTGGGATAAGGGCAGGTCGGGAAGTTACCATCGGGCAGTTCCTGCTCGGGGACAACCACGATGTTGGTGATTCCCATTTCGCTTAAAACCTTGCGCACGGGTTTATTGCCCGCGCCGTTAAGTGGGGTATAGACTACTTTAAATCCCGATTTGGCATAAATATCGGGGTGGATTGCCTGCGACTTAACCGCTTTGAAATAAGCTTCTTCAACATCTTTTGAGATATACTCAATCATGCCGTCACTAAGCGATTGAGCAAAATCGCCGAATTTAACATCATCAAATATGTCGAGTTTCTTTATTTCTTTTATTACCTCGTCTGACGCTTCAAGAGAAAGCTGACAGCCGTCCGGCCCGTATGCCTTATAGCCATTGAATTTTGATGGATTGTGACTGGCGGTCACATTTATCCCGGAATCACACCCCAACTCCCGTATGGCAAAACTCACCATTGGTGTGGGTTTCAGCTCATCATACATAAAGACTTTTATCCCGTTAGCGGCAAGAACCGCCGCCGCCGATTTCGAGAAGTAGTCAGACTTAATGCGGCTGTCATACCCCACGGCAACCCGCGCGCCTTCGGGCTTAATGCGTTTGAGATAGTTTGCTAATCCTTGAGTCGCCTTGTTTACGGTGTAATAGTTCATTCGATTGAGGCCCGCGCCTAAAACGCCGCGAATACCGCCTGTCCCGAACTCTAATTCGCGATAAAACCTTTCTAATATTTCGTTGTCGTTCCCCCTTATTTTCACAAGTTCTTGCGTTAAGTCGGGGTCTGCTGTTGCCTTTTCTAACCACAGCTCATACAACGCGTTTAATCTTGCTTTATCCATCTTTTCAAATATCCTTTCTATTTAATTTATTTATTTTATTATCAATAATAAGTTACAATGCCGGTTTCTAAATCATATTTAGCGCAGACGATTTTAAGAACGCCTTCATCAATTCGTTTCGCCAGAATAGCACTCTTTGCAAGTTTGGCGGCGGTGTTTTCAGCGTTTTCCCGCAGGCAATCACTGCTCTTTATAAACGGCTTAATTTCGTTTAAAATTGCCCCCATGTTAGGGCCGAAATCGGCACCCGAAATTGCCACATTTACCGCTCCGCAGTCTGTATGCGCCAACACGACAATCAAGCGTGCATGGAATAGTTCCACAGCGCACTCCACACTTCCCACGGCAATAGTGTCGGCGGTATTTCCTCCCGTTCTCACCACAAAAATCTGCCCTATGCCAACATCGAAAATAATCTCCGGGGGGACACGAGAGTCAGAGCAACCGAAAACAACCGCAAAGGGAAACTGCCCCTTTTGTGCCAACTCGACACGCTCTTGTGAAAGTGTTGAGGGTTCTCTTGCGGTTTTTCCGTCAACATAGCGTTTGTTGCCTTCTTTAAGCAGCTCTAAAGCGCGAGAACTGTCGATTTTCTCAAATAAGTTTTTCCTCATATGTTTTAAATATACCATCCTATCTATATAAGCTCACCCTGTTACGCCCGGATTTTTTCGCACGATGAAGGGCTTTTTCCGCTTTTGCGATAAAATCATCAATCGTGCAATATTGCCCAGGGACTCTCGTATTAACCCCCACGCTTATTGTCACGCGCGATGACATTCCACCCGGAACAGGAATTTCCATATCCTCAACAAAACTGCGTACACGCTCGGCGGTTCCCAACGCCCCGTCTAAGTCGGTCTCGGACAGGAGTATGATGAACTCTTGCCCTCCCCAACGTGTGACAAAATCGGCAGGGCGCGCAATCGCCGAATTTAACGCTTTTGCAACTGCTGTCAATGCCGCATCGCCTTGTTGATGCCCGTAGGTGTCGTTATATTCTTTGAACCTGTCAATGTCTAACATCAAAAGGCTTAACGGAGAGTCTTTTTTCAGCGTTATTCGCCATTGAGTATTAATTTTCGACTCGAAATTGAGCCGATTGGCAAGCCCGGTTAACGGGTCGTGCATACTTAGTTGATTAATGGCGCGCTGTTGCTCAATCAGCATGATTTGTTGGCGAACTCTTGTTTTGACAAGTGCCGCAACAAGCGGCTCTGATATGTAATCAACCACATTGAAGTCGAACTCGTTTTCTGCATATTGGGCGGCATTTTGCTCTGTTATTATTATTATGGGAATGTCTTTAGCCTCCTCAAAAACCTTCAGCGCACGAGGAACATCACGACTTTTAGTCTCAAGCATTGTTGCCCCAAGCAAGACAATTTCAGGCGGTTCTCCACCTTCGGCGTAAATTTCATATTCATCACTTAATATTTCGGTTAATTTTTCGATGTTTTCTTTTTTGTCGATGAACATCAAGCTTTTAGTTTTAAGGGTTTTTTCGTTAGTTTTTTCCGCCTTTTTAAATTTTGCCAAGCCGGGGCTTTTGTGGGTTTTTTCGGTGTCTTTTGAGTGGCGGTGTTTGTCGATGTCTGAATAACTCTCAACCGTGAGGTGTTTCGCAAGACAGTTCCATAATTCTTGAGAGGTGAATGGTTTCCCCACACAGTCTTTAATGCCTTTTCTGGCGTAATAGTCTTTGCTTTGTTGTGTAACATTCGCGGTCACTGCAATTATTGCTGCGTTTGGGTCTAACGAGAGTATTTTTTCGGATGCCTCAAAGCCGTCCATAACCGGCATATACATATCCATGAAGATTAAGTCGAAATGTTTCTCGCCATTTGCAATTCTCTGTTCCACCATCTCAACGCCGTTTTTGCCGTTTTCGGCAACGATAACTTCAAGCCCGACTCTTGCTAAGTGTTCGCTTATGACTTGACGGTTCATTTCATTGTCTTCGCACAAGAGAACGACACCGCTGAAATTGGGCTTTTTGGGTTTTCCGGTGACGGTTTTCTCTAACTGTTCTCTTTCATCGGTTAACTCAAAAGTGAGGTTGAACGAGAATTTACTTCCCACCCCCAATTCACTTTGAACCTTTAATTTTCCGCCCATAACCTCTATTAATTTTTTTGCGACTGAAATACCCAAACCCGCTCCGCTGTGTTTGCGTGTGGTCACATCACTTGCGCGCTCAAACGGAGAGTGAATTTTAGCAATTTGTTCGTCGCTCATGCCTATTCCGGTATCTTCTATTTCGACTAAAACTTCAACCGTGGTTTCACTTCGATTTTCTATAACCCCCCTCAGTGAAATTTTCCCCTCATCGGTGAATTTCACTGCGTTAGACAGCAGGTTCATTAATATTCTCGTCAGCTTTGTCGGGTCACCCAACGGTCTTTTTCCGCTTATGGGTTCGGCATAAAAGTGCAGGTCTATTCCCTTTTCAATGGCTTTGGGGGCTATCATTTTGCGGCAGGCGACAAACAGTTTATGAGGGTCAAAGGCGATATGTTCGAGGTCTAACTTTCCCGATTCGATTTTTGAAAGGTCTAAGATGTTATTAATTATTTGCAAAAGCCATTCCGAATTCTTTAATATATTAGTCAAATATTTTCTTGTTTTATGGGGAATGTCATCATCTAAGGCAAGCTCGGCGAACCCTAAGATACTGTTCATGGGGGTTCTAATCTCGTGGCTCATTTTAGCCAAAAAGTCGGACTTCGCTTTCGATGCCTCTAAAGCCGCTGTTTCGGCTTCTTTTCGCTTTGTAATGTCACGCGATATGTTTAACGAGCCGGTTTCATTTTCAGCAAATTTCACCGGCACTCTTACGGTCTCAAAAAGCGGAGTCGTTCCGTCAACCTGCAATAGTTCTTCCTCTTCGACAAACGCTTCATCGCCCTTGATAATTCTCATGTCTTTTTCGTCAAATCGCCGCGCCGTATCGGTTGAGAATAAGGCACTTTCTTCAACAGTTTTACCTAAAGCCTCATCTTTTTCACGCCCGAAATGTTCTTCAAACGCCTTATTCAAAAAGATTAGTTTTAAATCCGCATCCTTCAAAAATACAATGTCGCGCATAGCATCAAAAAGCGTTGTAAGCAAAGCCGCTTGCTGCTGCGCCCGGCGTTCACTCTCCAACGCAGCTCGTGTGCGCGAGTTGGCATTAAGACTTTTTACAAAGAAAACAATAAACAGCCCCAAAGCCAAAACTAAAGCTACAGCCAAATACAGCCAATTCAAGCTCAAAAATTCACTAATTTGTTCAATAAACATAAAGCCCCCCAAAACACAAAACAGCAACTTGCCAAACTATTATATAAATTATACCAAATATTCTAAAAAATGTCAACTGTTAATTGTGAAATTTTAACGATTATAATTATACACCGCCCGGCACTTTTGTGTTGGGCGGTGTTTGGTTTGCGGTACGGGCAAGCCCGTCCCCTACAAAAAGTGCTATCAAAAGTCGTAGCATATTTCAAAAATAAATTTAAAATCCTGTCCCAAAATGTCCGTTTTGTTGTGTTATAATATTTACATGATTATTTAATGCAGAAAGGAGAGGATTAAAATGAGAGCTAAAATTTAAAATTATTTTTATATTTTTCGTCAAAACAAACAAAGCTCATACGTAAAATTTGTGAGAAGTTACAAAATTCATAAAACGCAAAATAATTTTGCATTTTAGGCTTGACAAGCGTTGGTTTACGTGTTATACTGTAACTACGTTAACGTGCAGTATTAAAATTTAGTCGGCGCAGATAATAGATTATCTGTGACTTTGATCGCACTTATATGTGCAGAAAGGAAGTATCATGAAATATGAGTTAAAAATAAGAAACAGCGAGGGTGACATTTTGATTCCGTCTGTGAGAGATGGCGTTACCCTTACGAGCTATCGCGTTCGGATGCCGGGAGTGCTTAGGTTTGCTGCTTTGATTGACGATGAGTTAAATATTTCAGAGGGAAATAAAGTTGCGTTTTTCGTTGATGGCAGAAAAGTGTTCTTGGGTTACATATTCAGGAGAAGGTTGAGTTCTGACGGGCGGTTTTGGGAAGTTATGGCGTGTGACCAGATTCGTTACTTCAAGAACAGTTACAGCTTAGTGTATAGAAACGCACGTGCGTCACAAGTACTACGTACAATTTGTGACGAGCTTAACCTTAAAACCGGCTTTATAGCAAAAACAACCCATGTCATTCCCTATGGAGAAGAAAAGGAAAATACTATTGGACGAATTGTCCACAATGCTTTGGAGCGTGAACTTGCGAACAATAATACGCTTTATACGGTTTTTGATGACTTTGGTGAGGTTACGCTGAAATCCGCGCGCGCAATGACGGTTGATTCGCTGATTTGCCCTGATACCGTGAGCAAGATTCAATATTCGAGTTCGATTA
>WRLV01000075.1 GCA_009777445.1 Oscillospiraceae bacterium
TCAGCAGTTTTACTAACTCCATTTCTTGTTCTGTTTGAATATTATTTGTTGTTCTCATTGCATTAACCTCCATTTATTTTTTTCTTATGGAGATTATTGACATTTACACGGGTGGTTATACAGACTCAATAAAAAATTAATTATTTAATGAAGTTTTAAACAAAACGTTTATCTCCCCACCATAGCTCGAACCCATTCTCACAAAGACATTCCAACAAAGAAAGCCACCGCCCAGCAAAAACTGCCAGGCGGTGTATAATTTTCGATGTTCACTCGGGACGGGCAAGCCCGTCCCCTACATAACTCTCAACTCTCAACTGTCAACCGTCAACTGCCGTCACCTTATCCTAACATGCGCCTCGCGTAATTGTTGTTCTGTTACTTCTGTCGGCGCGCCTAAGAGTAGGTCTTGTGCGTTTGAGTTTAGTGGAAATGCAATGACTTCTCTGATGCTTTCCTCGTTGCGGATTAGCATGATTAGGCGGTCAATGCCGTATGCCATTCCGGAGTGGGGCGGGGCCCCGAACTTGAAGGCGTGATAGAGCGCGCCGAATCTTTGTTTAACGGTTTCCTCAGAATACCCTGCAAGTTGAAAAGCTTTCACCATTATTTGCGGTTCGTGATTGCGCACTGCGCCTGAAGCGCATTCAACGCCGTTCACCACCACATCATATTGTTCTGCCAAAATCTCTGTCGGCTCATTGTTTTCTAAAGCCTTCATGCCACCTTGCGGCATTGAAAACGGATTGTGAGAGAAAATAACCTTTCCTGTCGTCTCGTCAAGTTCATACATCGGGAAATCATACACCCAACAAATTTCAAAACTGTCGTCTTTTATAAGCTCTAAGCGTTTTGCCAACTCACCTCTTAACTGCCCAGCATATTTTTCGGCGTTTTTTGTGCTGTCGGCTATGAAATAAAGAACGTCACCCACGGCTAATTCCGCGCGGGTTTTCAGCTCACTTCTCTGTTCATCGTTCAGGAATTTATCAATCGGCCCTAAATACGCGAAATTTTCGTCAACTTTAATATAACCCAATCCCTTCATGCCAATTGAAAGGGCAAATTCCTCCATATTTTTAAAGAAACTCTTCGACTTGTCAGCCATGCCGGGGACTCTTATTGCGCGCACTGTTTTATTACTGAAAGGCTTAAAATCGCTGTCTTTAAACAAATCGCTGAGTTCTATTATAAACAACGGATTCCTTAAATCAGGCTTGTCTGTGCCGTATTTAAGCATTGCATCACGATATTTTATTCTTAGGAATGGGTAACTGCTAATCTTTTTATTTGAGAATTTTTTAAACGTATCATATAAAACCTTTTCGCCCACGGCAAAAACATCTTCTTGTGTCGCGAATGCCATTTCAAGGTCTAACTGATAAAACTCGCCCGGTGTGCGGTCTGCTCTTGCATCTTCATCGCGAAAACAAGGGGCAATTTGAAAATAGCGGTCAAACCCCGACACCATGTAAAGCTGTTTGAAAATCTGCGGTGCTTGAGGAAGCGCGTAAAATTTTCCGTGGTGCTTGCGGCTGGGAATAAGATAATCCCTTGCCCCTTCAGGCGACGACGCGGACAAAATCGGAGTTTGCAATTCTAAGAAACCCATTCCACCCATGCAACTGCGCATGAACGAAATAAGCTCTGAGCGCATTATAATCGATTCGTGCACTCGTGGGTTGCGCAGGTCTAAGAAACGATATTTTAAGCGAACATCCTCGCCCGACTCTTTAGACGACGGGACTTCAAAGGGCAACGCCTCGCTGACAGCCCCCAATATATTAAGCTCACGGGCGACAATTTCAAGCGTGCCGGTGGCAATTTTCGTGTTAACCGTATCGTCGGCGCGCCTAACAAGCTCACCGGATATACTCACCGCGCTCTCACGGTGAACGCCGTTTAACAGCCCCTCGTTTTGTTGCAAGGTGACTTGAACCACGCCGTAATGGTCTCTTAAATCGCAGAATTTAATTCCGCCGTGGTCGCGAATATTTTCCACCCAACCGGCAACGCGAACGCTCTCGCCCACACAGTTCTCACTAATATCAAGTGTACGATGACTTCTGTAACAATTTCCCTTAAACACTTTCAGACCCCCTAACTCAATTTCTTTTCAAGGCAATTTTTTATAACATTCGGTGCGGCAACTCCTTTGAGGGCTTTGTTTGCTTTTCCCATTAAAAACCCAAATACTTTATGCTCACCGTTTCTATATTGCGCCGCAACATCGGGGTTTTCGCTCAAAATTTTGTCGAGAATTGTGTTCACCGCATCAAGGTCTTCTTTTATAATAAATCCCATTTGTTCGCTAATCGCCTCGGGCGTGTTACCGCTTGACAGCATTTCTCTCAACACATCTTTCATGTGAGAGCGGCTGATTTTACCGGTTGCCCCCATTTCGATAAGCTTTGCAAATTGGTCTGCCCCAAAAGGCAACTCTTCTATATTCGCCTCACCTAAATTAACGCGCCGCAAAAGTTCTACTATAATAAATGCCGAAATTGCTTTGGGATTGTCATAGTGCGCCGTTGCATTCTCGAAGAAATCGCTCACCCTCTTATCCGCTAACAAAATCTCAGCATCGGTCTCGCTAATCCCGTAACCGATATACCGCTCTAACCGTTTTCTCGGCATTTCGGGAATGTCAGCAAAAATTCTTTCAAGTTCGCTCTCACTTAAAATCAGCGGCGGAATATCAGGGTCGGTGAAATAGCGATAGTCGTGCGCGTTTTCTTTTGTTCTCATTGGCGTTGTCTCGTTGTGTGCTTCATTAAAGCGCAATGTCTGTTGAAACACCCTTCCGCCGCTCTCTAAGATGTCTGTTTGACGTTCTATTTCGGCCTCGATTGCTTTAGTGGCACTGCGCACAGAGTTTAGGTTTTTGATTTCAGTCCTCGTTCCTAATTTAGTGGAAGTGGGGGAAGCTAACGAGATGTTAACGTCACACCTAAGTGAGCCTTGTTCCATTTTTCCGTCACAAATCCCGGCATATTGTAACATGCGGCGAACTTCTTCAATAAACGCGCTCACCTCATCGGCAGTGTGAAAGTCAGGCTCTGTGACAATCTCAATAAGGGGAATACTGCAACGATTATAGTCAGCAAGGCTGTAATAAGGGCTTAACTCGTGAATAAGTTTCCCTGCATCTTCTTCAAGGTGAATACGATTTATTCTGATTGTTTTCTCGCCGTTTTGAGTGGCTATAACTACTTTTCCGTTAAGGCAGACCGGGCGCGCAAGCTGTGATGTCTGAAACGCGGCAGGCAGGTCGGGGTAAAAATAATGCTTTCTTTCCCACTTTGTGAAGCGCGAAATAGAACAGTTCATAATATGCCCTGCGATTATAATATACTCAACTGCCCTTTGATTAAGAGCAGGCAACATGCCCGGAAAGCCCGAACACCCCGGGCAACAACGACTATTAGGTTCACCCCCAAAGCCCACCTTGCAGTTGCAAAACAGTTTAGACTTCGTGGTAAGCTCAGCATGAATTTCTAACCCCATTGTAGGAAGGTACTTCATATTAAAGTCTCCTTTTGTATCAAACTCGCCGCCGTTATGATTGTTTGTTCGTCAAACAAGTTTCCGCTCAGCGTTCTTCCGATTTGATTTTGTTTATCGGCGAATGAAATTGTCGGCAACCCTGCCAAACACGAAGCGGCAGAGAGTGAGTGTGGGCTTAATATGATTTGCGCCTTTTCAAAGGCGGCGGCATACTCTTTTCTCACCTGTTGTCTCACTGCCAACGCTTTTTGATAAAACGAGTCAAAATTGTCGCTCGAAACAGCGAAATTACCTAACATTATGCGGCATTTTATATAGTCTCCAAAGCCGTGACTGCGGCTGTTTATGACTATTTCTTCATAACTGTCGCCTTGCCCCCTAAACCCGTATTTTATGCCGTCATAGCGCGACAAATTGCTCGCCGCTTCAACACTTGACAACACCATGCAAGCGGCTTTGGCATAATCGCGGCTCACCGAAAAACCGTTATATTCTAAAAGCTTCGCGCCCATCTTTTCGCACACTTTTGCAGTTTCTGACAGGATTTTAAGTTCAGCAGTTGACATTCCATCAAAAAATTCTTTAGGCAACGCAATTGTTATTCCCTCTAAGGAATGTGTTTTTGACAAGGTGACAGGTTGCGCGTTTTTGGTGTTCACGTCCCTCTCATCTCTACCCGAAATTGCATTCAATACAATTGAACAGTCCTCCGCTGTGTTCGCGAACACACCGAGCCTGTCTAACGATGATGAGAAGGCAACTAAGCCATAGCGCGACACCCTGCCATATGACGGGACTAACGCGGTGAGTCCGTGAAACGCCGCTTCCCCCGCCATTGAACCGCATGAGTCACTGCTAATTGCATAGGTGCAAATGCCGTCGCTAACCACTGCGGCAGCCCCACTTTCACCCGGTTTTTCAGCCGCCCCAAACTCTTTCATCGCGGTTTTGCCGATAAGAATATAGCTTTGGGCTTTCAGCTTCTCGACTACCGCCGCATCATAAGGAGGGATAAAGTCTTCAAGCATTTTTGAAGAGCAGGTTGTTTTAATGCTGTTTGTGCAAATATTGTCTTTCAACGCCGCCGGCACGCCTGTGAGAAGGGTTGCCTTACCCTCGTCTAAGAACTTTTGCGCTTGTTGAGCCGCGTTTAATGCTTGTTTCTTGGTGACGGTGACAAACGCGCTGTTGGTGATTTTCTCGAAATAGCTTTCAACCAACTCTACCGCGCCCACCTCTTTGGCGATGAGTTTCTTATTTAAATTTAATATAGTGCTCATATTTTTAGACATGCCCTTTCTGCTATTTACCGGGATTTATTTTCAAACTTAGAGCCTGCTTCTTAACTATTCTAATATTTTCGGGATTTGATAGCAGTTAAACATGCTCTCGGTGTTCTGTAACAGCTTTTCGGCAGGGAAAGAAATCCCGAACTCATCTTGCCGCAAGTCGTCAAACTCCACCCCGTTGTTGTCTTTAGTGTCGTCATAGTCAAACGCGAAATTATTTAGAATCGACAGTTCTCTTATAATAGTACCCAATCTTTCAACGTTTTCATTGCGTTGTTGCGGCTCGAAATTGAAGTTTGACAATTGTTCAAGCTCTTCAAAAGTTTTTTCAAAAGGCATAGTGTCCATGTTTCGCTTTGTCCTTTCTGTGTTAATCCATTAAACAACTATGGAACTGTTCAAATTATTTCTGAACAGTTCCATAAGTGAGACACCGGGGACTCGAACCCCGGACACCCTGCTTAAAAGGCAGGTGCTCTACCGCCTGAGCTAGTGTCTCATGACAGTTGACAAGTGACAATTGACAGTTGACAGTTTCTAACTTTGCAGTCAACAATTAACATTATACTAAAATCTGACAGGGTTGTCAATAGTTTTTTAAAAAAAAATGAAACTATTCAGAAGATTTTTATTTTTACATTTCGCGCGCGCCAAATGCTATTGCTAATTTCTTAAAACTATGGTATAATTGTGGGTAATCGGATTAGCAGTTAATTTGATTCTGTTAGTCACGGTAAAAATAAAAAAACTAAAGAAATGAATGGAGAACTTAAAAATGAAAAAATTGCTTGCGATGATTATTGCATCCGCAATAGTCGTAACTACACTGACATCATGCACAACACCTCCCGCACAACCGGCGGCAACAGATGCACCGGCAACTGAAGCAGCGGCAACCGAAGAAGTGACAACCGTTGAAGAAGAAATCGTTGACGAACCTCCGATTGTTGAAGATGAAGTAGAACCGGAAGATTTTGATGAAGAAGACTTTGACGATGAAGACATTGACATTGACTTGAGCAGCATTCTTGCCTTTAGAGGCGAAAACGAAGAGTTTGAAGCTTATCTCTTGATTACCGGCGACGAATTTATGCTTGCGATTGAACAAGGCGACGGCAATGCTGTTGGTGGCTATGTTGGTGCAGTTAATGACACCCTTCTTGAAAGTGCAGATGAAGAAGGCACACTTTTCGGTTTTGACGGTGAATTACTTATTACCGAAGATTTCGGCGATTTCATTATGGAAATAGCCGAAGACTAATACTTAAATCAACTCTAAATCACCCCCCACTTTTGTGGGGGGCGGTTTTCTAAAAGTGAAAGGAAATGTAAAAAATGAAAAAGTTAATCGCGCTTATTATTGTTTGTGCTATGGCAGTGTCTGCTTGTCAAACAACCCCACCGACATCAACAGCAAGCCCGACAACCGAAACCCCTGTTATCATTAATGACCACGATTTTGATGATGACGATTTCTTTGACGATGATTTCTTTGACGATGATTGGGATGACAATTGGGATGATGACTATGACGATGATGATTGGGATGACGATTGGGACGATGATTGGGATGATGACTATGACGATGATGATTTTGACTATGACGATAATGATTTTGTCTATAGATTATTCGGCATGAACGACAATTTCTCAGCTAATCTTTTTATTTATGTTGAGTCTAACAGATTTGTCATTACCATTCAAGAAGGCGTTAATGTTATAGCCGAATATGCCGGCGTTCCAAATGTTGAACAAGACACGCTCTTATGCGATGACGGCACAATTTTCAGCTTTAACGGCACAACCCTCGCCAACGAAAACTACGGCGAGTTTGAAATGGGAATGAACCACTAAAATGCTAAATAATTCATAACTCTGCCGCCCTCGCTTTTGTGGGGGCGCAGTTTTTTGTTCGATTGAAGAAAAGTTTTACTGAACAATTTTCGGTGGTATTAGCTTAAGAGTTTTTCAATCTCTTGCTCAGACATGCCGCCTGTTTGTTATAACATATCTAAAGCCTCATACCTTTCATCAATTCCTTAATTTCAACCTCGGACATCCCTCTTTCTCTTAATAAATTTAATATCCCTTCTGCGCCTTTTTGTATGCCTTCTTTTCTGCCTTTTTCCATGCCTTCTTGCCTGCCTTTTTGCATGCCTTCTTGCATACCCTCTTCTCTCAACTTCTGCCCCTCTTCTCTCAACTTCTGCATTTCCATTTTTCTCGCGCCTTCTATAAGCCACTCGTTAATCAAAGCTTCTTCGCGCATACGTGCTCTTTCTTGCATTTGTGTGTCCGCGCTCATGTCGCGGATTACCTGCACTGCGTTTTGAATCGGGGCTATGCCTGTTTGTTCTAACATATCTAATTCCTCCTGTGTTTCAG
>WRLV01000076.1 GCA_009777445.1 Oscillospiraceae bacterium
TTTCAAACATTAAGTCAAAAGCCAAAATACATAACAGAGAGGAGTTGGATAAAGTTATGGATAACGTTGTACAAAGAAAATACTATTTTAAACAGCTTGAGTGGTTGGATGAGGGTAGGCAGGAAGGTATGCAAAAAGGCATGCAAAAAGGCATGCAAAAAGGCATGCAAAAAGGCAGACAAGAAGGCAGACAAGAAGGTATACAAGAGACCATCGAAAGGTTCAGACGTGGCGGCATGTCTGATGAAGAAATTAATAAATATTTACAGTAGAAAGGAAAAAAAAATTATGAAAACTCTAAGAAACAAACTCATCGCGATGATTCTGACAATCAGCCTTATTTTAGGGCTAACCCCCGGTGTGGCTTTAACTGCCGGGGCAGACGGGCCGTCAAATCCGCCAACGTCGTCGACTAATAACGGCTGGACTTTAATCAACGGCTTACTCACAATTCAAAACCCCGCTGGCATGAACGACTGGGAACGCAACGGAAGAGGTGCCCACAGGCTTGATGTTCGAGAAGTTATTTTCGAACCCGACGTATACTTTGTAAGTGGGTTTAATGAGTGCATAAATTTAGAAAGCGTGTATATCCCCGGTTCCGTTAATTTTATAAGCGAGCATGCGTTTGCGGGGGCGACAGGTTTGAAGAGCGTGATAATAGAAGATGACGTGAATAACCTTCTCTATGCAGCGTTTGACGGTTGCAGCAGTTTAGAGAGAATGATTTTTAAAGGGGAAACACCACCGGGTTTTGGTTTTGGTAGTCGGGAGGAATACTTTAGAGGTGTCCCGAGGACAATGCAAGTTTATGTTCCAGAGGGGAAAAAAGCGGAATATTATAGCACTTTGGCATTTAATGGGTTTACTGTCCAAGAAGCAACGGCAGGCGAGACCGGCTATACGTTATACAATGAAGAGGGCGACGGTCTGCTTGTTATAGAAAACGACATCGGTATGGGCAACTGGATGACCACGCGCAGTGCCTACATAACCGCTATAAAGACTGTTCTGTTTGAGGGCAGGCTTAATGGTGTGACAAAAATAAACAATGAGGCATTTGCCGAATGCGAAAATTTAACAAGCATAAATATTCCTGACAGTGTTGAGAGTATAGGTGAACGCGCGTTCTTTGATTGCACTAAGCTTAGCACTGTGAAGCTCCCGAAGAACGGCGATTTTACCGTTATAGAAGAAGACACATTTAAGAACACGGCGTTAAGAGAAATAGTCATACCCGACACTGTGGTCGAAATTGGGGACGGGGCATTTGAAGATTGCGCGCAATTGGCAAGCGTGAGATTTGGCCGCGGCCTTGGCATTGAATCTCTCGAATTTATAGGGGAATACGCGTTTGCCGGCACGGCTTTGACAAGCATAACAATACCAAACAGGGTAGAAAAAATAGGCTCATACGCATTTAGCGATTGCGAGAAATTAACAAGCGTGAGAATCGGCTCAAGTGTTAAAACTATACTCGCCGGCGCGTTTAATAGTTCGGGCTTGCAAAGCCTTATAATCCCTGACAGTGTTGAAACCATAGGCGCAGGGGCATTTCAAGGCTGTGAAGACTTAAGCTCAGTCTTAATCGGTGACGGCGTTAGAGCTATAAGTGATGATACATTTAAAGGCTGTGAAAATTTAACAGACATAATCTTTAAAGGGGTGGATGTGCCGACTTTTGGCTCTAACGTCTTTGAAGGTGTCCCGACTGATGTTCACACTACAACAATAAAAGTCCCCAAAGTTTCGGAAGCCGCCTACAAAAGTGCATTGCCTGCTTTTGTAGACAATATTAGCGGTGAAGCAATGGGTGACGACTGGACTATATTCGGCAACACCCTCACAATCGAGAGCCAAAAAGGCATGCTTGACTATCTAACTAATAGAGAAACCAACTATAAAGACACTGTTCATGCTATTGTTTTTGAAGATGAAGTCACAAGTATACATGATGAAACGCGTGATGTATTTAAAGGCTACACCGAATTGCTTGATGTCACTATCGGCAGTGGTGTGACGAAAATAGGCACTGAAGCCTTTATGGACTGTAGCAAATTGACAAACGTGGTAATCCCTTGGAATGTTAAAGAAATAGACAACAGCGCGTTTAGACTCACAGGTCTAACAAGCGTGACAATTGGCGGTGGCGTGACAGACATAGGGCATCATGCGTTCGGGAACACGAATTTAGATACAATTATTTTTAAAGGCGAATATGATTCGGATTTTACTGAAGATGCTTTCTCAAATGTAACCGGCGATGTTCTTGTTCATGTTCCTAATGGCGAGTTAGCCGCTTATGCAGATTATTTTGCACAGATAGGCACTAACTTTACAGTCGTGGGCTTTCAAGAAGGTAATGACTGGTCTTTAGACAATGAAGGCGTACTTAAAATTGAGAGCGACACCGGCATGACTAACTGGTTTCTCGAGGGTAGAACTCTTGACAATTTACCGAAAGTAAAAGAAGTTCAGTTTTACGATGAAGTGACATTCATACATGAAAGTGCGTTTGAAGACTGCATTAACTTAACAGTTGCTAATCTAAGCGCGAATATAACAGAGATAAAGCATAGCGCGTTTAAGAACACCGGCTTAAGTGGGGGTATAACGCTCCCCGACTCGGTTGAAAATATAGGCGTTGAAGCGTTTGCTGAATGTGCGCAATTAACGCAGGTGACATTCCCAAATAACCCGAATTTCACCGCTATAAATATGGGCACGTTTTCGAGTTCGGGGCTGACAAGTGTTAGTATTCCCGATTCGGTTTTAACCATAGGCGATATGGCATTTTATGATAATTCGGGAATGTCAAGCGTGACGTTCGGTGACAATGTTATGCTTATCGGCGAGGGGGCGTTTGCACAATTGCCACTGTTGACAGACGTTTACCTGCCCGACAGCGTTGTGATTATAGCCGCGGTTGCGTTTAGCAGTTCGGGCGTGCAAACCGTGAGCTTCGGTGACGGCGTTGACTTGATTGGCGCGGGGGCTTTTGCCGACTGCATAGATTTAAAAACCATAAACTTTAAAAACCCGGAACCACCGGTAATTTTCGGCGGCAACTATTACGATGAAGACGGGAAAAAAGTGTTAGCACGCCCGGTCTTTGAAAACGTGCCGCGAGAATTAACGACATTTGTCTATGTCCCTCTCGGCGCGCAAGCGACATATGAGGACGTAGAAGATGAGTTAGACGGTTTCGCGATTTTAGAGCCGTATGTTGAACCTGACGGCTTTACACTATATATAAACGGTTTGCTTATTATAGAAACCGATTCAGGTATGAGTAAATGGAACATTTTAAGAGGCTCCGGCTCCAACGCACGTGAAGTAGTTCGCGCGGTTGATATTAAACTCGGCGTGAATACTATAATTGCAAACGCATTTTTAGGCTGCATAAATTTAACAACCATAAATATATCCGCTAATGCCGACAACATACATGCGAGCGCACTTAATGGTTGCACGTCATTGACACAAATTAACGTCTCGCCCGACAATATGGGGCTTAGAGACGTTGACGGCGTGTTGTTTAATAGAGCCACAAGCATGCTTATACACTATCCGAGCGCGCGAACAGGGGAATATACAATCCCGAGTAGTGTAATGCATATAAGCGGCAACGCATTTCACTCATCTAAGTTGACAAAATTAGTTTTTCAACGCTCAGTAGAGTTTCTTGACAGCCCTTTTGATAACGTTCCAAGTGAGCAGTTGACAATTTATGTCCCCAAAGACATGAAAACAGAATTTGAAGAACAGCTCAGATACTTCGGCTATGAATTTACTGTTTACGAAATAACAGAAAGCGGCAGCGGTTGGGTGTTATATTCTAACGGCTCACTCACAATAGAAACCGATGACGGCATGGATTATTGGACAGCACAAGACGAGTCGATTAAAGCTCTTGTGAAAAACGCTGTTATTAATGACGGCTTGACATTAGTGAACGACCACGCATTTCAATATTGCGATGAGCTAACAAACGTTGAACTGCCCGACACCGTGACTGAAATAGGCACGAGAGCGTTTTCTGAGTGCTCAAAATTAACAAGCATAGACATTCCTGATTCTGTGGGGACTATAGGTGATTACGCGTTTGCACGTACAGGGCTAACCAACATACTGCTACCCCCCGACATAAGCTCTATAGCCGATGGGCTATTTGCAGATTGCGCAAATTTAACAAGCATAGAGCTACCCACTTCTGTGGAGACTATAGGCAATTACGCGTTTGCATATTCGGGGCTGACTAATATATACATTCACAATGGCGTGACGACTATAGGTAGGTATGCATTTCAAGGTTGCCCTTTTACGAGTGTAGAAATAGGTGCGGGGGTAGAGACTATAGGTTTCAGGGCGTTTGGTCATAACCCCTTACTAAGACTTATAACAGTCGCACCTGACAATTCCAAATATAAAAGCATTGACGGCGTGTTGTTTAATAAAGCGGCGACAGCACTCATTCAATATCCGAGCGCGAAAGAGGAGCAAGAGTATGAAATACCCGATGGCGTGATGCTTATAGAGCACAACGCGTTTGAGGGCGCGACAAATTTGACAAGAGTGACAATTCCCGACAGTGTGTCTGAGATTAACTCTTACGCGTTTGCCGATAGCGTAAATCTAACAAGTGTATTCTTTAAAGGCCTAACACCGCCCCTTATTGAATTTGGCATCTTCGAAAACATAGAACCGGAAAACTTGACAATTTATGTCCCCGAAGGCAGCGGTGGGGTGTATCAAACCGCGCTTATCGGTTTCACAATTGTTGAAATAACCGCGCTGGAAAGTGGAACTAACTGGGTGCTGTATCAAGACGGCAGATTAATAATCGAGAGCAACGCCGGCATAGACGACTGGGCAGCTAACGGTTTAAACCGCTCGGCAGTGCGTGAGGTTATTTTTGAAGACGGCGTGACAAACACAGGCACTGACACATTTGTTGGCTGTGTAAATCTAACACGTGTGAGTATACCCGACTCGACCACAGTTATTGACAGAAATGCATTTAACGATTGTGTGCGGTTGACACATATAAACGTCTCACCCGGAAATCAAGTCTATTTGTCTGATGACGGCGTATTATTCAATAGACAAGACGCTCATTCCACCCTCTTATTTTACCCGCGCGCAAGGCAAGGGAGCTATACAGTCCCCGATTTTGTTATTAATATAGGCACGAGTGCATTTGAAAACAGCACAGGGCTGACGCAAATAATAATCCCCGATTCAGTATTTACGCGAACTATTCAATCTTACGCATTTGCCAACTGCACAAACTTAACAAGCGTGATGTTCGGCAAGAATTCAGAGTTTAGAGGCAGCTTTTATGAAACCTTCAAAGGCAGTCTCGAGCTTAGAGAAATAAAAGTCTCGCCCGACAATATACACTATGAAGACAGAGACGGCGTGTTGTTCACTAAAGGCGGCTCACGACTTGTGCTTTATCCGTTCGCAAAGATGGGCTCTGTCTATGAAGTCCCGGACGTTGTGCGATATATACAGCCTGAAGCTTTTGCAGACAACTTCTACCTGACAAGTCTGATAATACACGACGAAGTGTTGGATATGTACCCTACCTCATTTTCAAACTCAAGAATATTCAACGAGCACAGTGATGGAGTCGTTTATGTTGACGGTTGGGCGGTGGCTTATAAAGGCGACATGCCACCAAATTCGCACTTGACATTACAAGAAGACACACGAGCGCTTCCCAACAGTCTTTTTTTAGGGCAAACAAATCTGACATCAATAATAATCCCGGCAGGTGTAACAATAATAGGCAATGGCGCGTTTAGTAATTGCACAGGTTTAACAAGCGTGACTTTCAAGGGTTCGACACCGCCGCGCGTGTTTAGCAACACTGCCTTCAACAACGTTCCGGACAGCATGCGCGTTTACGTCCCCCTTGGCGCGAGCGCGGCTTATGAAGTTGTTGAAGCACTTAAAAGATTCACCATAATAGAATTGGCTGTTATAGGAATGGGTTGGTCTCTCGCCGAAGACGGCGTGCTATTTATAGAACACGATAACGGAATGTATAGCTGGGTTATAGAAGGCGTGAATGAGCCGGACAACGCAGCGGCAGTAAAAGAGGCTATAATTTTCAACGGCGTGACATATATATACACGGGGGCGTTCATGAGTTGCATAAATTTAAGCTATGTTCAAATCCCCGACACTGTGACGAGTATAGGAGAGGGGGCGTTTGGCGAATGCGCGGCGTTGACAACTATAGAGCTACCCGATGGCGTGACGAATATAGGAGGCAGCGCGTTTTTCGATTCGGGGTTAACCGAAATAACACTGCCACCAAATCTTGTGAGTATAAACGTTCATGCTTTCAGCGGAACAAAACTCACTGAAATAACAATCCCCGAGAGCGTGATGACTATAGAATCCCACGCATTTTTCGATTGCAAACAGTTAGAAAGCGTAACCTTTAAAAGCCCAACACCGCCGCCGCAATTTGATGACGATGCCTTTAGAGATGTCCCTGCAAGCATGATTGTAAACGTGCCACGCAGAGCGTTCGCGGCGTATAGAGCAGTTAAAGCGTTAGAACGCTTCGAGATTGTAGAACCACCATTTGAACCCTGCAACGACGAATTTTGCAGAGGTGAGGGCAAATGCGGCGAACCATGCTACAGAATGGGCGACACCAACCAAGACGGCAGGATTAATATCGCTGATTTGACTTATCTTAAATACGCGATTGTAATGCAACTGCCCGAAACACCGGAATGTTTTATAGCAGGGAATAGCACTATCGGTTCAGATGATATTGGGCGGCTTAGGAATTATTTGACGGGGAAATCAGATGAGCTTTAGATAGACTGTGGGGGACGGGAAAAAATCGGGACGGGCAAGCCCGTCCCCTACATTTTTTTTAAAAAAAACCTTGACAAAATTTATAAAATATGTTATTATAATAAAAACAGGGCAAAATCTCAAACGGTTGCGCTCAAAAGTTATTGGTTAAAAAAAGTAACCGCTAATCTTGAACGAGGGTGGTTACTTTTTTGTGTTTCGATTTGCCAATATAGCTACGACAGTGACAACTGTCATTGATACAATATAAGCTATCTCCATACAAACACCTCCTTTCGGAAG
>WRLV01000077.1 GCA_009777445.1 Oscillospiraceae bacterium
TGTAAGTGTGTTGAGGTTAACCCCGAAAGCTCTTGCCGAAGCCAACGCAATGTCTGTGCTGTCGATTAAGCCGACAACGCGCTCGTTTTTAGGAAGATAGGTGTAAAGTGTAACATCCTCACCGGTATGCCCCGTGGTAGTCCAGCCTATGTGGGCGCGTTTTGAAATCATAGGCCCTACTGCATAATTCATGCGGTTTGCATCGGCTTCTTTTATGATGGTTTCTTCTTCTGCTGTTAAATCATTTATTCCGTAATAATTTCTCATGACGGATTTTATATTAGTGCGTTTTTCATTTAACTTTGCGGCTAATCCTTCACCGGTGAGCGTTGCTTTTTTGAGTGGGGCTATAAATTTTTCCACATAATCGCTTGAATATGAATCGTTAGTGCCGCTATTGCCTATGGTAATACCGCCGTTTCCGTGGTCGGTTGAGGCGATAATCATGGTTTCGCCGTTAGATTTTGCAAAATTGAGCGCGACTCTCACAGCATCGTCAAAAGCAAGAACGTCAGACACAATGCCTACAGGGTCGTTCGCGTGGGAAGACCAGTCAACCTTTGAACCCTCTACCATTAAAAAGAAGCCATCTTCGTTTTGTGACAGAAGTTCAATAGCTTTTGCGGTCATTTCCGCCAAGCTCGGTTGTTCGGGGGTAAGTGTTTTTCTATCAAGCTCATAGGACATAGCATCCGCCGCAAACATTCCCCAAACCCTGCCTTCTTTAACATTCCTCATTTCGGCACCTGTCGTTATATACTGATAGCCCATGGATTTAAGCTCGCTGATTAAATCTTCGCCATCTTTTCTGTAAGGCTCTGTCAGGTACATAGAGCCGCCGCCAAACACGACATCCATGTTTTGATAAACCTGTTGTTCGGCGATTATGTCAAATCGCGAACGGTCGAAATAGTGTGAAGAATGGGCGGCAGGGGTTGCGTGTTGAATATTTGAGCTGGCAACCAAACCTGTAGATTTACCTATAAGTTTAGAGGCTTCAAGTATAGTTGCGTAGGGCAATTTTTCTTTGCAAGGGCTGACACTTACATGTTTGTCATATGTTTTTTTGCCTGTTGCCATAGCACTTGCAGCAGGGGCGGAATCTACAATCGCGCCTATTTTGCCGTTGGCATCTTCCCAGAAAGTCCTTACAGAACCCGAGACAAGCTCGTCTATTGCGAGGGACACTTTTTTGTCAACAAGTCCGGTTTTAGCATCATAAGCCTTATACCATCTTGATAAAGCGATAGAACCCGCACTCGTTCCATCCGGTATCATGACGATGATGTTTTTAATCCCAAGACCTTTATTAATGTCCTTAATACTAATTGCCGAAACATTTACAACCTGTGTTGTAAAAACCATAACCATGATAAAAACCGCAAGTAATTTTTTCTTAATCATTTTAATCTATAACTCCTTTATAAATATATTTGCGTTACATTATACAGTATAACGTATGATTATTTATATGTCAAGTGTTTTTTAGATTTTTAGATTTGTTTAGGAATGAAAAATAACGACAGGCAAGCCCGTCCCCTACAATAACTGTCAACTCTCAATTGTCCACTGTCAACTGTCATATTCCCCCCACCCAACAGCATATAATAAGTAGTTGACAATCTGCAACGAACCACTGTCAACTGCCGACTGTCGTCTTGTGTTTTTACACAACTATTAGCGCGCTTATTTATAATAATTGTTAAAATTTTACAAAACTATTGCAATGCTTATGGTTTTGTGATATAATAGGACTGTATATTTATGGTCTCGCAACAAACAACAAAAGAGAGGGCGGTTTTATGAAAACATCTAAGGATTATGAATTTCAGTTGGCGTTGTTCCATGAGGGCTCGTTAAGCAAAGGTTATGACTTTTTCGGTTCTCGCTTCGCTGAGTTTAAGGGGGTGAGAGGCGTTGTCTTTCGGGTTTGGGCACCCCGCGCGCAGACTGTGAGCGTTGTCGGGGACTTTAACCATTGGGACGACACCAAGCACCCAATGAACAGATTAGACGGACACGGCGTGTGGGAGCTGTTTATTCCCGATTTGAAGCAATATGATTCTTATAAATATGCCATTGTCGGCTCTTTAGGTCAGCTTAGACTTAAAGCCGACCCGTACGGCTATCACATGGAGACGCGCCCTAATACCGCGACTAAAATTTACGACATTAGCGGCTATAAATGGGGCGACAGCGCGTGGGAAGATAAAAAGGCTCTTGCCAACCCCTATGAGTCGCCGATGAATATATATGAAGTTCATCTGCAGTCGTGGTCTAACATTGAAACTGAGTTGTTTAATTATATGGAGCTTGCGAATAAGCTGATTCCTTATGTTAAAAAGATGGGTTATACCCACATTGAGATGATGCCTATTGCCGAGTTTCCTTTTGACGGCTCGTGGGGTTATCAGGGGATTGGATATTTCGCCCCCACTTCAAGATATGGGACACCGCGCGACTTCATGCAGTTCATTGATTTTTGCCATCAAAACGAGATTGGGGTTATTCTCGACTGGGTTCCCGCCCACTTCCCCAAAGATGCGGCAGGGCTTTATGAGTTTGACGGCGACTATTGTTATGAGTATGAACACCCGTTAATGCGTGAACACTATAACTGGGGAACACGCCTGTTCGACTGGGGCAAAAATGAGGTTGTGTCTTTTCTGATTTCTAATGCACGATATTGGATTGAAGAATATCACATTGACGGTTTGAGGGTTGATGCCGTTGCCTCAATGTTATATCTCGACTATGACCGTCGCGATTGGTGGCCTAACCACTTAGGCGGACATGAAAATCTTTCGGCAATTGCGTTTTTACAGAAACTTAATGCTTTATTGTTCAAAGAGTTCCCGAACCTCTTGATGATTGCCGAAGAATCTACTGCTTGGCCTATGGTGACAAAACCTGCCGATATGGGGGGATTGGGTTTCAACTTCAAATGGAACATGGGTTGGATGAACGACATGTTGAGTTATATGTCTATGAGCCCCGAATTCAGGCCGGACAACCACAACAAGCTCACCTTCTCATTCTACTATGCGTTTTCTGAAAACTATGTGCTTCCTATTTCGCACGATGAGGTAGTCCATGGCAAGTGTTCCATGCTTGAGAAGATGTCGGGCCCACGCGAGCTTCGTTATGATTCGCTGAGGACATTCCTCGCATATATGATGGCTCACCCGGGCAAAAAGCTTATGTTCATGGGGCAAGAAATAGCCCAGTTCAAAGAGTGGAATTATAAAACCGGCTTAGATTGGGACATTCTTAAATTTGAAGAACACAAAAGCTTTCAAGAATTTGTCGGTAATCTTAATAATTTTTATAAAAATAACAGCGAACTCTGGGAAAATGACAGCGACTGGGGCGGCTTCAAGTGGATTTCAAGCGATGATAATCAAAACTCGGTGATTGCGTTCCGTCGAATTAACAAAAAGGGCGAAGAGTTAGTTATAATCTGCAATTTTCAACCGCGCGAACATGAGACTTATAGCTTTGGCGTACCCTATCTTGCGGATTATAAAGAAGTATTTTCAACCTGCGGCAAGACGGTTAACGAGAAAATTAAAGCCGTCAAAGAACCCATGCACGGGGAGGAATTTTCAATCACCATTAAACTGCCGTCGATGTCCGCTATGTTTTTCAGGGCGACAAATATAAAAGAGCCAAAAAGCGCGGCACCGAAAAAAGCGGCTAAACCTGTTGATAAAAAATCTAAGAAAGGAAAAGTCTAAAAGTATGAAACATGTGAAGAAGGAATGTGTTGCAATGTTGTTGGCAGGTGGTCAGGGGAGCCGACTGTACGCGCTGACACAAGATATGGCAAAACCCGCCGTCCCTTATGGCGGCAAATATCGCATTATTGACTTTCCCCTGTCAAATTGCGTAAATTCAGGGATTGACACAGTGGGGGTTTTAACACAATATCAGCCGTTAGTGCTGAACGAGTACATCGGCAACGGTCACCCGTGGGGCTTAGACCGTGTGCATGGCGGCGTTCATGTGTTGCCTCCTTATGAGAGCGCGGCAGGCAAAAAATGGTATTCGGGAACGGCAAACGCCATTTATCAAAACATAAGCTTTATCGACCGCTATAACCCTAACTATGTTGCTATATTGTCGGGCGACCATATCTATAAAATGGACTATTCTAAGATGTTGGACTTCCATAAAAAGAACGATGCCGCGGCGACTATAGCTGTGCTTGAAGTCCCGTGGGAAGAAGCAAGTCGCTTTGGCATTATGAATACCGATGAAAACAGCGTGATTACCGAGTTTGTTGAAAAGCCGAAAGAACCAAAGTCAAATCTTGCATCAATGGGCGTTTATATTTTCAGTTGGGATATTTTAAAACACCATCTGATTAAAAACGAAAACGACCGTGATGCAGAGAAAGATTTCGGGAAAAACATTATCCCCGCAATGTTGAGCGAGGGGAGCAAGATGGTGGCTTTTCCCTTCAACGCCTACTGGAAAGACGTTGGAACAATTGACTCTCTTTGGGAAGCTAACATGGATTGCCTAAACCCGAATGTCAACTTAGACTTGTACGACCATAATTGGAAAATCTATTCGAGAACGCCAATCATGCCGCCGCATTATACCGGTATGAATTGCAAAATCGAAAACTCAATGGTTTCAGAGGGTTGTATCATTGACGGCGAAATTGACTTCTCAGTGCTTTTCGCGGGAGTTAAAGTTGAAGAAGGGGCATCGGTGAGATATAGCATTATAATGCCCAACACTGTCATTAAGAAGGGCGCGGTTGTCGAATATGCCATAGTCGGTGAGGATTGTGTTATCGGCGCGGAATGTGAAGTGGGCAAGCCACCCGAGGCACTTGAAGACAAAGACAACTGGGGGGTCGCCGTAATAGGGCATCAAGTAACCCTGTCAGACACCACAGTAATCAACCCAAAAGCAATGATTTCTGTCGACAATTGACAGTTGACAATTGACAATTGACAGTTATGGAGTCGCCGTTGGCGACGTATTTTAAAAACGTCCGCGCAAGCGGACACAACAACTGTCCACTGTCCACTGTACACTGTCCACTATAATAATAAGAGGTGAAAACTTATGGCTATAATGGCGAATGTTCTTGGTTTAATCTTTGCCGATATGCACGATTTTACCATTACCGATTTAACGAAATTGCGCACGATGGGTTCTGTTCCTTACGGGGCGCGATACAGGTTGATTGACTTTACCCTTTCAAATATGGTGAACTCCGGGATTACCGAGGTGGGGGTAGTCACAAAGTCTAACTATCAGTCGTTGCTTGACCATTTAGGCTCTGGCGGCGAGTGGGACTTATCACGCAAGAGCGGCGGTTTGCATTTATTACCGCCTTACGGGCAAGGGGCAGGGCTTTATCGCGGCAGAATGGATGCCCTTTTCGGGGTGATGGGATTTATCGTCTCATCTAACGCCGAGTATGTCCTTATGTCTGACACAGACGTGATTGTCAACATCGACTTTAAAAAAGTCGTTGACTTTCACGAAGAAAAACAAGCCGATATAACCGTTGTTTACGGAAGCGGCAATTATAACGGCAACGAAATGCCCACAAAAACAGTGCTTACCACAGACAACGATGGGAGAATAAACGAAATTCTCTTACGCCCCGAAATCACCGGAGAAGAAGTTAACACAAGCATGAACATGTTTGTACTTAAAAAAGACTTCCTGCTTAAACTTATAAAAGAAAATGCCGCGCGCAGTCAATTCAGCTTTGAGGTAGACGTGCTTCAGCATAAGCTTTCTGATTATAAGATATTCGGTTATAAATACGAATGTTATTATGAGCAGGTTGACAGTATGCTCTCTTATTTCAGTGCGAACATGGCGTTGTTAGACAGAAAAAATTTAAGCGCGTTATTTGACAACGACCGCCCGATTTACACCAAGGTGAGAGATGAAGCACCGGTTAAATACGGCATTGATGCGCGGGTTAAAAACTCACTTGTCGCTGACGGTTGCGTAATCGAAGGGACTGTGGAAAACTGCGTAATCTTTCGCGGCGTGCGAATCGGCAGAGAAGCTAACGTCAAAAACTCAATATTAATGCAAGACACCAAAGTCGGTGACCGCTCTGAAATTAACTATGTCATCGCCGACAAAAACGTCACAATCGGCGGCTATAAAAGCCTTATCGGCACATCAGACTACCCCGTTTTCGTAGGTAAAAACTCTCACGTCTAAGCGGCGAGCCGCCGCATTCAGGCCGAGAATATGTTTGTTTTATTTACAATAGCTCACGCGCGGGTTTACCCTGAGCTTTCGGTAAACCAAAATAAAATTAAAATTAAGGAGTATTATATTTTATGAGATATTGTCCTAAGTGTAATTCGAGTAGCCCCGATGGTGCTATGTTTTGTGCCGGTTGCGGTGAAAGGATTGAAGGAAATAATTCAGAACCAAGCGTTAATGATTTATATCCATCGGTTGAGAATAATATTCACTATCAGACAAACTACGGCAGAAAAGAGCCGGACCCACACGTGTCTGTCGGAGATTGGATGCTCACTGTTTTGATTATGGGGCTTCCGATTGTTGGGCTTGTTATGCTCTTTGTTTGGGCATTCGGCAACGACACAAAAGTCAGCAAAGCAAACTTTGCCAAAGCATCTTTGATTTGGATGGGGATTAGTATTGTATTAGCCTTCCTGTTTGGTGCGGCACTTATGGGAATGGTCGCCTCTTTTAGTCAAGCTGCAGGTGGATATTTTTAGAACCATGACTGATGAGGGGGAGGTTAACAGATGACCGGAAGAGAGCCTAAATTAGACAATGATTTGTTTTACGTATGTGCGTTGATTGAGCATATCGGCAGGGCAACAAAAAACCGCCGCGCCGATGTTGTAACCGGGAACTATAAACCGTTAAGTGTAAATGGAATAATCTTCCAAAAATAACCAATACTTTTATTGCGGCAAAACAGGGCAACGCTGAAGAGCGACCCGACGCGTCCGCGGCTT
>WRLV01000078.1 GCA_009777445.1 Oscillospiraceae bacterium
ACACAGGTTTCCTTTTTCCGCTATTCTTTTTTTGTGGAGTGTAACACTTCTATTGTAATCCTACATGTCAATAGGTTGGGGGAATTTGGGGTTGTTGACGTGGGGGGGGTGGGTGTGGTATGATAGAGTTGAGGGGTGGGTTTTGGAATACCCACTTGAGCGCACATAACTAATACTAAATTTTCTCGAATGGGAATACCCACTTAGTTTCGCATAAGCAAAGTTCAGCAAATCGAAGTGGGCAGGGCAGGGGAATGTAACCCAAAAATTTACAGCTTACGCTCTCATCGCCGCCGACCGTTCCGGGTAGTGGGTTACATTGCAGGGTTAAAGCCCTGCTTTTTCCTTTATTCCCAAGATGTCGGCGATTTGCCTTTCGAGTTCGTCGCTCTGCCAACGGCGAACACGGAGCATAGGCATATTGAGTTGAAGAAATACATTGTTCTTAAACTCATCACGCTCTTTATTGCTTGCATAGTCGTGAGTTTTGTCGTCAAGTTCAATGAGCAAAACAGGCGTTAATTTTGCATTGCACAGCACAAAATCAATGTGCTTTGCGCTTATGTGATTAAACCATTTTATGCGTTCGGGGTGGTTCTTTGGTATCCAAACGAGGTCAGCAACACGCATTTTTGTGAAAACTGTAAGCCCGTATTTCGTTGCTATGGGCAGTAGAGAGTGGTAAAAAACGGCTTCTTTATCGGTGAAAACAGTTTCAGTCAATCTATAAGGGTAAGTCTTGTTTACGTTCGGGCTTTCAACTACAACCATGTCGTTATCAATTATATCAAGCATGGGGACTTCAAACTTCGGCGTTTCCGTGGTTTTTTCGGGTATGGTGTCGGCTTTTGGTTCTTCGGGCTTGGCTTGTTCTTCGTTTGCAAAAGGCTTTTTCTTAGCTTCTTGAAAAGCACCCGCAATCAAAGCTTTGAAAAATGCAAAAGTAAGTAAAAGCACAACCACTATTATGGCAAAGCCGATTATATAACTTATCCCTGCGACCGCTGAATCAAAAAGTTTGCCTATTAGCTCGTCCATGATGTTCTCCTTTAAACGTTTTGTCGAATATCGACGTTAATGTCTCGTGAAATGATTTTGTTTCTGCCCCTCGGCACACCATCATAATCGTGGTTATTTTTCCTACCAATGCCATAGAGCCAGTCGGTGCTTACACCGTAGAACTCGGCGAGCATGCCGAGCATTTCGATGTTAGGCTCGACCCTGCCTGTTTCATAACTTGCGAGAGTATTCCGGTTTACTCCGGTCTCTTTCGCAACATCTCTTTGAGAAAAGCCTGTGTTTTCACGGGCTTTTCTTAATCTGCTTGCAAAACCTTCCTTATACATAATTAAAATCTCCTTATGGTTGCATTATAGCACATTGCACAATTCGTATGGTTAAACTTTGTAACATATTTTTATTTTAGGTGGTTGACATATGTAACCATTATATGATATAATACTAAATATAGAAAGTCAAGAGGGAAATAAAACCAAAAAGGAGCGAAAAACATGAAAAAGGAATTTATAAAGGCATGTTCAACGGAAGTAGCGGCGGCTTTCATGAAAATCATGGGGAGAATTGTCAATTTCATATGCGAAATGGCGGTGTTGTCGATTAAGGTGTTTATAGTCACATCAATAGTACTAAGCATTACAGGGGTTGTGGTAGCTAACACATTGAACTTTTTACAGGAAAAAGGTGTTATAGTAACGACCTACAAGCAAACCCAAAAGGAAATCCACGCCATGGAAAAGGCGGCGTTCATAGAGAGTGGAAAGGTGAACAAATAGAATGGTCGGCCTGCTTTTAGGAGCAATACCCGGTGTCTTGGCGTTGGTGCTTATGGTTTATGCGTGGTATTGCTTGTATAAGGCGTAATGCCTTTTTACATAGATATTTTTGAGGAAAGGAGGACTTTGAAAATGGAAGTAATCGGAGTATTAGAAGCAGAGGGTCTTTATCAAGGCAATCCTTGGCACAACATAAATTTTCACTGTGTGAGAGACGCCGACGGCATTAAAGGTGTGGGTCAACTTTCGCAGGTGGAAAAGGTAAAGGTCGCAAGGCTTGAGGAATGTTTCGGTGCGAAAGTGACGATTGATGATGTCAAGGCACTTAAAGGCGAAAGGCTGTCTTTCGGCTACGACAAGTGGGGACAAGTCAATCAAATTCGCGTTATACCCAGAGCCCCGGCAGAAAGCGCAGGTGCATAATGAGCATGTGCAATTGCGATTTTCTACAAGAGTTAGCCGAAATGTCGCAAAGGCAACAGGCCGAAAATATAGTCACGATAATATTTCTCGGCGCGATACTCGGCGCGGTTGTGTTCCGCCATTTAAGGAAGTGATAAAATGATTGATGAATACATGCAATACGGCTTCATCGGAATGGGCGGGGGACTGTTATTGAGCGGTTTGGTATGGCTGATAGGACTGTTGTACTCACTCTGCTACAATATAATATTCAAGGGCAATTAGCCTTTGGGAAAGGAGAATTTGACCATGAAAACCAAAATTAAGAAAATCTGTACAGTTTTAACTGCGGCAATCGCCGTAGCGATGACTTCGGTGGTGGCTTTTGCAGACCCGGGTACAACGACCGGCTTAGGCGACCACAGTGACGCGATTATCGCACAATTTTCAGGCGCGGCAAGCGACATCATACCGATTATACTCGGCATACTCGGCGTTGGCCTCGGTATCTTCGTAATTTTCGTAGGCATAAAGCTTGCTAAGAAAATGTTCGGCACCGTTGCTACGGGTTAAAAATTGCTATTGGGCGTAACGATTGTTGCGCCCTGCCTTATATGGTGGGGTGCCGCTCGTGAGAGCGGCGGGGCCCCCGCCATATAAGGTAGGGTGTAGCACAGGAGAATGAAAACAAAGTAGGTGTTTGAAAGTGGCGGTAATAATTTACACGGGAACGCCGGGGTCGGGGAAAAGCTATCACGCAACGGCTATTGTACACAGGGCTACAAAGAAACAGGTCAATGTAGTTGCAAACTTTGTTATCGACCTGCCGTGTGAGCAAAAAGAGCGGTTTACATACATGTCAACCGACAAAATGACACCCGCAACATTCGTTGAATACAGCAAAAAACACCACGAAAAGGACAGTTCCGGGCGAATATCGCGGGAGGGCCAAACGATTATAATGATTGATGAAGCATCTATTTTGTTCAACTCGCGTGAGTTCAACCGCAAAGACCGCCAAGACTGGATAGTGTTTTTCTCACAGCACAGGAAACTCGGCTTTGACATTATTTTAATAACCCAAATGGACCGGAGCATAGACCGTCAAATTCGCGGAGTGATTGAATTTAATTACGTTCATCGGAAAATAACAAACTTCGGCTTGAAAGGCCATATAATAAAATTTCTGACGGGCGGTAGGTCGTTCGTCTGCATAAAGCGGTGGTATTTGGTGCCGGGTAAGGACGGGATTGTCGGCAAGGATTTTTTCGGGATTAAGAAGAAAATCGCGGCTACATATGATACTTTCAGCATGTTCTCAGCTGATGAGGAAGCCGAGAGCGTGAAGCTTCCGAGAGAGGAAATTCAGTATGTGGAAGATTGACACTGACACAATAAAACGCATAACAACGCTAATTCTCGCCGTAATCTTCGCATTTACGGCGTTTTCCTCGTTTGCGGTGACTTCAATGGCAGTAACGCAAGTCGAGCCTATGATACACGTTATAATCCGATATGGCGAGCAAAATGCGGGCGGCATGTTGCAGGCTTTGATGTACTCGCCTGTGCCCGAGGAATGGGGTATGTGGCTCGGTGCTTCGATAGAATTTCTGCGTATGGGAGCTGAACAGCTTTTGGGCTTAGAGACGTGGAGCAACGGCCCGTATTCGATAAATCCGTTTACAGGGCAGATTGAAGTAAATCAACTTGGCTTAAATATCGACGGTGTCCCTGCGTGGGTTCAAGGCTTTGACACCTGGGACCATTATTATAGTGTAGTGACCTCTGTAGCTACTTACTTAAACACCACAAAAGACATAGGCAATTGGAAATACGCAAACGCTCCGAAAGATTTTGAAGTAACCGCCGGGAATGTAAGCGTAAAAATGTCATATGAGGAATACATAGAACTCGAAAGATTGGCCGAGGGTCTGCTGAAAGATTTGGTTGCAATTAAGATAGGTCAAATGCCGACGTTTACGAACGAGGGCGAAAATTATCTACTGCGCTATGGCGCTGAAACAAACAAGGGGATTGCGTTTCAAGGTGCGGACGGCTTTTTGGCACGCTATGACGTTTTCAATTCAAGCAACGCGCTATCGGTCAATTATATAAGCGCAGCGCATGGCGGTGTCATAGCAAACGGCAGTATGATTTCAGACGTGCCGAATTTCAAGACCAACACCCGCTACGTGCCGTATTTTGTTCACGAGGGTGAGCTGTACATAAATTCAAACAGAACCCTGCAACAAATTCAAACAAACTTGACGGAGTTTCCCGACTTCCCGATAATGGGTTTTACCTTTGTGAAAAGTATCGACATGCCGACATCCGGAACACTCGGCGGCTCGGTAGCCGAATACATGAACCCGGTGGGGGAAGTAAACAGCCCGACGAATGGTTGGGCAACTGCACAAAACACCCGTTTCTTAATAAATTACGAGCCGCCCCCGAACGGCTATATGATGAACCCGGTCTCGCCGTCAAAATTTTATCTACCCGAAATAATTACCGTCTCGGGTCAACAGCGGATTAATTTGCGATTTACCGATAGGGGACAATTCGACTATATTCCCTCACAAGATTTTAATATATTACTCCCGAATAATTTTATCAAGATGAGTACAGGCGAACATGTGAGTTGGCAAAAGCCGTTCATAGATTCAAATTCGCCTGTAGCAATCCACGAATCCGAATTGAAATTTATAGTCGTTCCGGGCGGTACGAGCGTACCGATATTTGACTATATTGTGAGCAAAGCGGTGGGGACTTTGGAGACGGTCGGCGAAGATGTCGAGATAATTTTTCCTGTACCGCACTCAAAGAAGATTAAACAAAACGCGATTGACAAAGGCTTAGTCGGTAAAACCCCGCCCATAACGATAGACGATGAGGGCATAGTTGAGGTTGACGGCATATCTTTAGAGGACTTGGAAGCGTTGCTTTTGGGGATTGACATCGCATTAAACAACCAACTCGGCGTACAACTGAATATCTTATCGACCCTGCGAACGATTCTTACAACGATTGTTAATCTGCCCCAAATAACATTCAGCTTTTTTTCCGGCATTTTGAACAGCATATGGACTACGTTAAAAGAAATGCCGGGGAAGATATGGGAGTTAGTCCAATCGTTATCGGCCGATATATGGGGTTCAGCCCTTCAAATATATCATTCCATACAACAATTACCCGACCGAATAAGAGATACATTTGTGTATACATTAGACCAAATAAGGTTCTATTCAGAAGTAATTTATTATAACACTATACACATTGCGGAATTTCTGAGAAACTTACCGGAATCAATCTATCATTTCTTTGCGGATGCATTGGCAAGAATAATTGACGAGCTCAAAAAATTGACGACAATTGAGGAAAAAGAACCGATTAGCGGAAAGGGCGATTTTGATGTTAAGTTGGTAGGAATATTCGACAAATTCCCGTTCTCGTTGCCGTTTGATTTTTACAACATAGTGACAATTTTCGTAGAAAAACCAAAGACTCCTGTGTTTGATATACCGATTTCAAACAGGGAAGACGGCGATTATCAGCAGGGTGATAAGTGGTACAGCTCTGACGGACGATTAAAGAATTTCGACATAGACTACACAATAAACATTGATTTAACCCGCTTTGATTGGGTGGCGAGTATAATACGGTGGTTTGTTTACGTGGTTTTTGTAGTCTTCCTGATTTTCAGAACAAACAATCTTATAGGAAGGAATTAAAAATGGACATAACAAAAAACTTATTAGGCGGGTTAGACAGTATTACGGATTGGCTTTCGGACAAGCTTAATAATATTCTTGCTGTTGTTCTGCAACTTTTACCCGACAGCCCTTTCAGCGTTGAGTTGCCTGCCGAGGTGAAAAATATTTTAGGTTATATTAATTGGCTGATACCGTTTGGGCAGATAACGGCCACGCTTGGGTTTTGGGTAGCGGCGGTCGGCGTTTACTACGCATACAAGGTTATTTTGCGCTGGGCAAAAGCGATATGACCCACACCCCCCACCGCCGCCGCCTCGACACTCGCGGCCGTCTGACAATCCCGGTAGAGTACCGCCAAACGTTTGAGTTTGAAGCGGGCGATGATTTCGATTTTTACTATGAGAATGATTTGATAATAATTAAAAAGGCGGGGAAAGGAGCGAAAAACCATGAACATAAAGGAACTTAAAAGACGTCTTAAACTCAATGAAAGACGTTTGAAAGAGCATGAAAAAAGGTACGGAATACTTGAAGCACCAAAACACACCGTATATTGCGGTTGGGATAGGGGATATTTTTGCGGTAAAATCTCAGTATTGCAAGATATAATTGATTCTTTAGAGGAAAAATGCAAACCGCGCCATGACACTTTCGAACTCTAAAAAGCTGAAAACTAACCCCCGCCAAACCCGCATAAACACAGGGTTTAATTTTTAGCAAGCGTTACATCACACTCGCCCGCGGGGACGGCCGCGCGGTGAGGGAAAGGAGGGAAAAATGGCAAAGTACATAGGGATTTACCCCGGTGGCGAATGGAAATTTTATCAAAATGTAGGTGACTT
>WRLV01000079.1 GCA_009777445.1 Oscillospiraceae bacterium
TTCAGCGGAATCGGTACGTATTTCGTAATCCTTTGAAAGTCTACGTGAGTTTCCGAACCACGCAAAAGTCCGCTCTACACGCCATCTTTTGGGAATAACGTGCCAGCCTTTTGGTATGATTTTTTCGGAAATGTCGCAAATAAACCCCAGAAACATAATCACGAAAGTGAAAAATGCACCTTTATAGCCCTCATCATTCCTGATTGTTTCGCACGTCTGTAAAAACTCCAAACCGTGCCGTAAGGCGGAAAATCGTGTGGGATTGCCCTCCATTTGCAACCATTGTCCACTAAGTACAACACCGCTTCCACTAACGAACGCTTGTGATAATCGCTCTTGTTTCCGACCGGGAAGAAGTCTTCGATTTCAGCCCACTGCATATCAATAAGGTTGCTTGGGTAGTTTGTAGGTTTGTATTCTAATTTTTCATAGATTAATTATAACATATTTTACCTATGAATACAACCTCTAAAGGCATAAATGCGGAAATTGTCGGATTTATTGAATTAACTAACGATTATCAAATTGAACTTAAAGATGATGTACCTATCAATTACTTAAATCAGCTTATTGACAATTTAACGAATAATCCGATAATTGAATTTGCTTCATTGAACTTGGCTTCTGAAATAACGGAAGAATATGTGATTAATGACATTGAAGTAAAAGGGGATAAAAACGATAACAATTGGAATCTTTACGCAATTAATGCCCATGAAGCTTGGAATTTTTATAGTGAAAACCGCAAAAATATAGGGAATCCAATTAAGATAGGCGTAATGGATACCGGCTTTTTTACCGGACACGATGATTTAGATTTTTACACAACCCCTTGGGAGAATGACAAATCTACGGCTTATTCTCACGGTACGGCTGTTGCGGGTGTAATGGCGGCAAAACACAATAACATAGGCATTGCCGGGATTTGCCCTGACAACAAACTATACGGTTATTCTTATGATAAAGATAAACTTAGTAACACTATGAAATATAAATATGCTCTGGCTTTAATGATAGGCAACGGGGCGAGGGTAATAAACGTAAGTTTAGGCAACGCCGGAGAAGCTCTTTCTAACATAGAAATAGGGGCTGATGTAATGGCAAAATTTTTGCAAAAATTAATAGACAAGGAATATGATTTTGTTATAGTCGTGTCGGCTGGTAATCGCAACGAAAAAAGACCAAATAGATTCTCAGCATTGGATAATAGCTATCTTACATATATTCCTAATTCCGCAGCGGCATTCAACCGAATTGTGGTTGTTGGCGCATATGACAAAAATGGCACATATAGACACGGAAGTAAACACGGACGAAGAGTAGATATTTTGGCACCCGGTGAAGATATTTATACCACAAATTCCGATGGTTCATATAGAAATGGAAGCGGAACCTCTTATGCCGCACCTCATGTTTCGGGCGTGGCGAGCATGATGTATGCGGTAAATCCTGATTTAAGAGGAGAACAAATTAAACGTATTTTGATGTCCTCTTCAGGGGGAAGGATTTCACATACTGCCGATGGCGAAACAATAAGATATAGGACACTTAATGCCGAAACGGCTGTAATTGGAGCTACAAATCGCAACGGTTCTAATTATAGTGCGCCGAATGTAGAAGATGTGTTGGTAACAGGAATGGTAACAATAGCCCCACTTAAAAACGGAGACCGGATAAAACCTGTTAATGCTGAAATCAAGTTTTCTTCTGAAGATGGGCGTGTGGAAACAGCAATCACCGATGAAGCCGGAGAATATACTGTTTGGTTGAGGAAAGGTCAATATAGCACAAGAGCATTTTTGGGAACTGATATGATAAGTCAAGTGACAATTACTGTAGTCGTTCCGGAAAATGTAGTTGCTTTTACACGCAATCTACATTTTGATTTTTTGCTTCCTAGTATTTATGATAAAATTACTAAAAGTTTGATAGAAAATGTTACGACTGCGGTTTCAGTGGAATCGGAAACGGGTGATTTAGAGTCAATTGAAAACGAGAGGTTCTACTTAAATGTAGAAAATGGCGTTTATACTGTTACTTTCACCAAAGACGGCTACTTTCCATTAGTAAAAACTATTGAAGTTATTGACGGAGTTGTCTATTTTGACGGAGAGGTTCTTGAGAGGGTTTTGATGGAAAAAATTACGCAAGACCTTGTTTGGACGGTGAGAGAAGAACCGGGTTACTGGGTTAGCGTAACTTATGGTAACGAGATGTTTGTTGCAGTTGGAGCCTACGATGTAATTATGACTTCAACCGATGGAATTAACTGGACAGGAATACAGGATTCGGAGGATGAACAAGATTCGGAAGATACCTTTAGAATTGACTGGTTTGGCGTTACATATGGAAATGGAGTGTTTGTCGCGCTGTCGTATATAGGCGAAATTATGAGTTCGCTTGATGGTGTTGATTGGACTCCGCGATATGTTCAGAAAAACTTTCCCACAATGGACTGGGGCAGAATTGTTTATGGTAACGGAGCGTTTGTTGCAGTGGCAAATAATGAATTTATGAGCTCGCTTGATGGTATTAATTGGATAGCGCAATATGCGCCAAATAGCAATTCTCAATATTATGGATTGCGCGATGTTGCCTATGGGAACGAAATGTTTGTGGCAATAGGTTATCATGGGGCAATTTTAACTTCTCCCGATGGTTTTGATTGGACTGTGCAATCTGTATCAAACAACGATTTTGAACGTGGTTGGTTTCGCTTAACCTATGCCAACGAAATGTTTGTTGCAGTGTCAACTTTTGGTGCAATTATGACATCATCAGATGGTATTAATTGGGCATTGGTTGAGCTATTAGAAACCCCCCTTTGGTATAATGGTTGGCTAAGTATAACTTATGGCAATGGACTGTTTGTTCTCTTGTTGTGGAATGGCACAATTATGACTTCTTCCGATGGTATTAATTGGGCATTGCAAGACATGACAGATAAGCTCAGCTGCCCCTGTAGTTTAGATAACCCCGACTGCTCCGCTGGTTCAGATAACCTCGAAGATTACCCCGACTGCTCCGGTGGTTGGTTAAGCATAACTTATGGCAACGGGATGTTTGTTGCGGTGGCGCGAAATGGCACAATTATGACCGCGCCGTGGGAAATGGAAGGGTAAAACGCCCCTCTCCCCACCCCACCCTCACCCATTTTTGCAAGACATTCCAACAAAAAACCACCGCCCAACACAAAAAAGTGAAGGGCGGTGTATAATTTTCGGTGTTCACTCGGGACGGGCAAGCCCGTCCCCTACAATAACTGTCAACTCTCAATTGTCAACTGTCAACTGTTCGTCAATTGTACACTGCTAAATCTTCGCCCTTATAACATTTTTGTCTTCTGAATATTCAAAAGTTAATTCTTTGGCTGAGTTTTTTATTATTGTTGTCGATAAATGATTGTTGAAGGTATCTAACAAGTTAACTTTTTCGCCACCGTATAACACTGATAGCTCATATATTTCGAGTTTTTCCGAAAAGTCTATATTCAAGGAACATGTGCCGCATTTTGGTGTGACGATATTAATAACCAATTCTTCTGCCAACAACATGAGGCGGTTTGTTATTTTTCTGCTTATAGCGTGGCGAAAACAAAATTCCTCAACACACGCTAACATTTGAGCGTGGTCGAAATGATGGTGCGTGACTTCATAGTTGAAAGAGCGTATGGCTTGTATAAATATTTGCGTTTTTGTTTTTTGGGGATTGTCAAAAATGTCTTCCGGGGTGCCCTGCTCATAAATACCGCCTTCGTCTATATACAGTACGCGGCTCGAAACATCGCGTGCAAATGACATCACGTTAGTAACCACCAACATAGTCATTCCCGACTTGGCAAGGTTTCTCATAACCGCCATAACCTCACTCACCATCGTGGGGTCTAACGCGCTGGTCGGTTCGTCAAACAAAATCACTTCAGGCGACATGGCGAGACACCGCGCTATAGCAACACGTTGTTTTTGCCCGCCCGAAAGTTGGTGAGCAAAAAACTCCGCGCGCTCAAAAAGTCCCACTGTCTTAAGCAATTCCATAGCCTTTTTTTCTGCCTCGCGCTTAGGGGTTTTCAATAATTTGATAGGGCCTGCCGTGACGTTATTCAGCACATTTAAGTGCGAGAACAGCCCAAACGATTGAAACACCATTCCCATTCTTCTTCTGATAATGTCTACATTTTGTTTGGTAATGCGTTCGCCGTCAAAATACACCGCTCCTTCAGTGGGAGGTTCTAAAAAATTAACCGCCCTCAAAAATGTGCTTTTACCTGTTCCCGAAGAACCGATAATTGATATAACTTCGCCTTTTTTAACCTCGACATTAATGTTTTTCAAAATTACGTTGTCGCCATAACGCTTGCCCAAATTTTCAATCTTTAGCATCTTCAATTTCCACCGCCTTTCACGTTGACTTTTTTGACAATAAACTTGAATAGCTGAATACAGATTGTAATCATAATAAAATAGACAACCGCCACAAACAAAATCGGGAAATATGCGTCATAGGTTCGATTGCGTATTATATCACCCACACGGGTAAGGTCTTGAATAGCTATATAGCCGACAACGGCGGTCGCTTTGACTAACTCTACAAAGCCGTTGGTATACGCGGGCAGCCCCCTGCGAACCGCCTGCGGAAGTGTAACTGTGACAAACGCTTTAAAAGCCGTGAAACCTATGCTTCGTGCCGCTTCAATTTCAACCGGGTCAACCGTTTCAATCGCGCCTTTTAAATCGGCGGCTACAGTCACAGCGGTGGTCATAGAAAACGCAACAATCGCTATAAAGATGTTGGATATATTTGAGTCGCCGAATATAATATAGTAAATCATCAACAGCAGCACAACAATCGGCAATCCACGAATCAATGTGCAGTATATAGTTCCAACGGCTCTTATAAATTTAAGCTTGCGAGTCAAGAGCCAACAGACAAAGGCACCGAGAACAGTCCCCAAAATTTGAGCCGCAAGCGAAATAATCAACGTCACCCAAAGCCCGTCAACAAACATTTCCCAACGATTTTCAAGAATTAAGTTTCTATATATACTCACCCTTAACCATTCAACCGGCGAGCCGCCGGAGTCAAATGGCGAGCCGCCGGAGGCAAATGGCGAGCCGCCAATAGCAAATTCTTCATCGAAATTGTCTTTTTGCGGGGTAATCAGCACAGCTTGAGTAATTATGCTCGGCTCACCGAACAACATCTCTTCGCTACGCTCATCGGTAATGGCTAATGTGGCGGCACTCATGTCGGCTTTGCCGGATTTAACATAAACGCCAATAGCCGGATATGCCATGAGTTCAACATGCACGTCCATTCCCATATAATGCGCGAAATGGTTCGTCATATCAATGTTGAAGCCGGTAAGCTCGCCATTTTCGTCAAAGTATGTAAGCGGTGGGTAATTACCCGTGTCACACACTCGCAAAACACCGTTTTCCCCTGTCAACTCAAATTTCGGAACATCTTCTGATTTAGGCAGAGATACACCCACCCAGCGGTTGACAATTTCCTGCCATGTTCCATCAGCGGCGACTATTTCAAACCACTCGTTATATTTATCGCGCAACTCCTCTGTGTGGAAAATCGGCCCCGCCTTATTGACGTAAACCTCTTCAGGGACTAACAGATAATTCAAATTCGGATAAGCTCCACTATCTTGCAGTTGTTTTGAAAAGCCATCACTTAAAAGTATGGCATCAACTTTCCCCAAACGCAGGTTTTCGAGCATATCGGCAAAACTCACAAATTCAAGCACTTCCTCAGCCCCGAAAATATAACGCGCAACATCAGAATAAACGTCACCCGCTTCAGTGGCAAATCGCGCGCCGACATCAATATAATCAACATACGAGTCCCCTAAAATCTGCGCACGTTCAAGCGCGTTTTCAGAAAGACACCCTGACATTACCGACAAAAGCAAAATTGCCGAAAGCGCAAGCAAAAACAATCTCACAGACATGGTATGATTTCCTTTCTTCGCACACGCTAAAGCGCGCGAATAGTAGCCGCCGGTAAATCTGTGTATTTACGGATAATATCAAGTGGTATATTATCCATTTTCATTTTCCGGGCGGTTTCCAATATGCCTTTTTGCACACCCTCCTGCATAGCCGCTCTCTCTCGCGCCCAATTATCCCACTCCATTTTATGGCGAGATTCGTAAACTAATCGCGTTTTCTCATCAGCGGACAGTTCCATAAGACGAACAACAGCTTTTTCAACTTGTGGGTTTTGTTCTGCTAACATAGTGAATTCCTCCTTACTCTTAACGAACAAACGGCGGGTCTATGTGTGTAACTCTGTCGCTTGTCTGATTATATCATCAGATAATCCTAATGACTTTAAGCGTTTTGTAATTTCGTTTCTCTCTTTTTCCATGCCCTCCTGCCTGCCCTTCTCAACAGCCGCTCTCTCACGCGCCCAATTATCCCACTCCATTTTATGGCGAGATTCGTAAACTAATCGCGTTTTCTCATCAGCGGAGAGTTCCATAAGACGAACAACGGCTTTTTCAACTTGTGGGTTTTGT
>WRLV01000080.1 GCA_009777445.1 Oscillospiraceae bacterium
CGATTTAACGGTTGGGCTTTATGCAAAGTTCCACGTCAATAACGACGTGAACATTGATTACTTTCTTGAATCAGTGTTGTCAAATTAGTAGTTATTTTGACAACACACCCAACTCGTCCACTTGCGCGGACGAGTTTAAAATAAAACGCCCCTCTCCCCACCCCACCCGAACTCATTTACGCAAGACATTCCAACAAAAAACACCGCCCAACACAAAAGTGCCGGGCGGTGTAACTGTTATAATTTCAAATCCGTCCGCATAAGCGGACACCACAACTGTCAACTGTCAATTGTCAACTGTCAACTGCCGTCAGCTGCAAAACCTATGCGCGCCGATGGTTTTTATAATCGGTCTGGTGTATATGAAGGCGTCGCTGGTTTTTGCGGGGTTATAGTAGTATATCGCGCCGCCGCTCGGGTCCCAGCCGGCTAATGCATCCCTTGCCGCCGAATATGAGGTCTGAGAAACGGGTTGGTCGAATTGGCCGTCGGTAATCGCCGTGAACGCGCCGGGTTGATAGATTACACCTGCTAAGGTGTCCGGAAAAGAGGGGTGTTGTATGCGGTTCATTATGACCGCGCCTATTGCTACTTGACCTTCATAAATTTCACCTCTTCCCTCAGCTGAAATAATTCGTGCCAAAAGATTGACGTTAGATTCAGTCGCTGATGGAGCTGAACCTATAGAAATATTAAGTTTTCTCAATGTTGACTGGTCGGCTATGCCGGTGACGTTCATTCTGTGATATTGCTGAAAACTTCTGACGGCTCTTTCTGTTTGCTCTCCATAATACCCCGTGACTTCGCCGTGAAACAGCCCGTATTCTTTAAGCGTTCTTTGAATCGCCTCAACTTCGCGCCCGGTAGAACCCCTTTGAGAATAGGTCATCTGAGCCTGATTTATATTATTAAACGCGAACAAGGCTGAGAACATAAGCGCACCGCAAAGAGTGATTTTAACAAATGAATTCATAAACATACCTGCTTTCTAATTGCTTTTGTATTAGAATTTACAAGTTTTTATTATTTATTCAATATTTTGTTTGCATTTTTGGTTGGAATGTGTTAAACTGTATTTGAGAGGTAAATTTTAGCTGCAAACTTTAGTAGTAGAAGGAAGTGAGTCTGATAATAAGTCTTATAAAAAAAGTTCTACATAAAATGGGGGTTCACAATAGGGCGACGTTTTTCAAGCTCATCAAAGAAGCCGTGATGTTTTCAATGGTCGGGGTGGTTAATACTCTTTTGCATTTAGGGACTTACTATTTGCTTATGTTTTTGGGGGTACATTATATTATCGCCAATGCGGTCGGATTTGTTGTGAGCATTGTCAACGCCTATTTCATGAACAGCAGACTTGTCTTTAAAAACAAAAACGAACCGTTAAAATCATTTGCAAAACTCTTCGCAGTATACGGAACAACCTTCTTATTGGCAACCGCCTTACTCTGGATTTATGTTGAAGTGTTCGCCGTGCCAGAAGGCATAGCACCGCTTATAAACATTTTAGTAGTGACACCAATCAACTTTTTGCTTAACAAATTTTGGACGTTTAAAAAATAAGATATAAGCACTAAACGAAGGAGGGAAATGATGAAAAATTTTATTACATTTTTAACAACAATCGCGCTCTTATTAACCCTTTGCGCCTGTTCAGCGCAAAGCGATGATTCCGCGCTTGTGGATTTAGCTGAGTTGGCTGATTTGCCTGATTTAACAGTTGTCGAGACAGTAAACAGTTCCGCAGAGCCACAACCCGATACACAAAATCAAGACAACAGCTCCGGCGATGAGGTTCGGGGTGATGATGTTGAGAGTGAAGAAAAAGACGACGAGGATATTTCCAGTGAAGTTATCGAGAGCGAAGAAGATTTTGACGATAATTCAGATGTTGTTGAGAGTGAAGAAGACATTGACGATAATTCTGATGATTTGGAAACTGACGATGTTCCCGTTGCCCCCGAAAGTGATTTTGAATACCGCCCTGACGGTTCGTATGGTGTGGAGATTATAAAGTATATCGGCAAAGCGAGTGAATTGATTATTCCGGGTATTGTTGATGGTATGCCTGTGACGAGTATAGGTGGGGCTGCGTTTCAAAGTTGCAAGGCGTTGACGAGTATAACAATCCCCGATAGTGTGACGAGTATAATAGATGGGAATGCGTTTTCCGATTGCGAGGCGTTGACAGAGATAAAAGTTTCAACCGACAATCAACATTATACAGATGTTGACGGAGTGTTATTCAATAAAAACCTAAGCACGATTATAGCTTATCCCGAGGGGAAAATCGGTGAGTATACAATTCCCGACAGCGTGACGAGCATAGGAGAAGTTGCATTTTTCGGTTCGAGGTTGACAAGCATTACAATCCCCGACAGCGTGATAAGTATAGGTGCTTGGGCATTTTACGCTTCGAGCTTAACGAGTATAACAATTCCTAATAGCGTGACGAGTATAGGCGACCATGCATTTTATTTTTCATCGTTAACGAGTGTGACAATCCCCGGCAATGTGACAAGTATAGGACAGGAAGCATTTGCTTATTCGGGGTGGTTGGTGAGCGTGACAATATCCGAAGGTGTGACAAATATAGACGGTGGTGGTGCATTTGCTCATTCGGGTCAATTGACAAGCATTACAATCCCCGATAGTGTGATAAGTATAAGCGATGAGGCATTTTACGATTGCCCGAATTTAACAATTTACGGCGTAAGTGGGAGTTATGCTGAGGAGCATGCTGATAGAAATGGTATAGGCTTTGTGGCGATATGACAGAGGGCGATAAAATCAAGAAAATTCTCGCAATAGACGGAGAAACTTTGATGACTTTGTTTATAATTGTTTTGTCGTGAATAACAATTTGACAAACGCGGCAAAGTGTGCTATACTTTTATTTATGCAAATTTATACAAAGAAAGGTTTATTGAAAAATGAAACACATTAAAACCGTAAATAAGGCGAATTTAAGACAGACGGCGACGACGGGTGGGTGCGGAAAGTGCCAGACTTCTTGTCAATCTGCCTGCAAAACGAGTTGCACTGTTGCAAATCAAACCTGTAAGTCGCAAGAAGAGTGCCTGAAAAATTCATAGAAGTGGGCAATGCCCCACTTAGTGAAAAACCCCGACAAGAGTTGGGAAAATCTGCACATGCATACGTTTGTGACGGCAAATACATAGTGCTTGACGTAAATTCCGGCGGTGTTCACTTGACGGATAAACTTTGTTATGACATGATTGTTTGTCTGTCGGCGAGCGCGAATACGCCGGGCTTTGCCTTGCCTGTGTGTTGCCCTGATGAATTTTTTAGCGTTTTCGCTGAACATTCACGCTCTGAAATCATAGAGTGCTACGATGAAATTGCAGAGCTTTATAACGCCGGGCTTCTCTTTTCGAGTTTGGGATATGAACAATTCGCAAAAGAAAGTGTCGGCGCGCCGTTAAAGGCACTTTGCCTGCACGTTGCGCATGACTGCAATTTAAGGTGCGAATATTGTTTTGCCGATACCGGAGGTTTTGGCGGTGAGAGGAATGTCATGTCCTCCTTAACCGCACAAAAAGCTGTGGACTTCCTCATCGAAAATTCAGGTGAGCGCGAAATTCTCGAGATTGACTTTTTCGGCGGCGAGCCGCTCATGGCGTGGGACACCGTGAGAACTACTGTCGAATATGCGCGTTCGCTTGAAAAAAAATGCGGCAAACGTTTTAACTTCACCTTGACTACAAACGGGCTGTTGTTAGACGATGAGAAATCGGAATTTATCAACCGCGAAATGTCAAACATCGTCTTATCTTTAGACGGAAGAAAACAAATCAACGATTTAATGCGCAAGACCAAAAACAGGGCTTCGTCTTATGATATAATACTTCCTAAATATAAGCGGCTTGTTGAGGGCAGAACGAAACCCGGGCGCACTGACTATTTTATCCGCGGCACTTTCACCAAGCACAACCTTGATTTTTGCGAAGATGTATTGGCTATAGCGCGTGAGGGGTTCACTGAAATTTCGTTAGAGCCAGCGGTTGTTAATGAAAATCTCCCCTTTTCGCTCACAAGACAAGACATTCCCCGAATAAAAGACGAGTATGAGCGACTGTATTCAATTATGAAAGAGCCTAATTGCGGCTTTCGGTTTTTTCACTTCGACATCGACCTTAATCAGGGGCCTTGCGCCATCAAAAGGCTGAGAGGGTGTGGGTGCGCTAATGAATATGTCGCGGTTACTCCCAACGGCGATATTTATCCGTGCCACCAATTTGTAGGCATTGAAAGATGGAAAATGGGCTGCGTTCATAATAAACCGGCGTTTTCTAACCATAATATAAAAGAGTATTTTTGTGAGACTCATGTATATACAAAGAAGGAATGTCAAAACTGTTGGGCTAAGTTTTATTGCAGTGGCGGTTGTAATGCGGTTTCTTATATTCACTGCGGTGACGTAAGAGCTTCTCATGAAATATCTTGTGAGTTGATGAAAAAACGAATTGAATATGCAATCTCTCTAAATATACGCTAATTTTTTCTTGTTTAAACACATGCTTGTCACAATCGAAATTTATAATAACAATAATAACAAAAGGAGGTTTTTAATATGTATAATTTAGTTGAAAGAAAGCCCAAGAAGGTAAATTTCTTTGCATCGTCGGCAATAGTTGTGAGCGTGGTGTTAGTTGGTATTGTGTTGGGGTATGGAATATCAGCATCGACTCTTGAACTCACGGCAGAAAATAGCCGTTCAGGTTCTCAAGATGGACTTCAAATTCCGACTGACGAAAGGGTGTCTAACGATGAACTGCTTTCAGAGCGCAACAGCGAACGTCTCGCTCCCAGAAAATCAGAGAATGAAACTTTCACCACCGAAGAGCTTTACGAAGAAGTTAAAGACACGGTTGTGGGAATAAAGAGATATCAAAGAGCCCCCTATGCACTCGAAGAAATCGGGAGAATGGTTGCCAGCGGCGTTATTTTCACGACAGATGGTTATCTGCTCACCAATCACCATGTTATTTCAGACGGCGGCAGATTTACGGTGTTGGTTAATGACTATAAAGACGAAACAATCATCCATGAATTTCCCGCGACAATCATCGGAAGTGACGAACCCACCGACCTTGCCATACTTAAAATTGAACGCAACGAAGGGTTCAAAGCCGCTTCTTTGGGTGACAGCGACACCCTTAAAATCGGTCAGACCGTCTGCCCGATTGGCAATCCGATGGGGCTTTCAAAGTCGATGACACAGGGAATCGTGTCGGGCCTTAACCGCGAGAGCAAATTCGAGCTGAACTCTATTCAATTTGATGCGGCGGTAAACATGGGGAACTCCGGCGGCCCACTTTTCGATATGCACGGCAATGTTGTCGGCATTGTCAACGAAAAATACAGCACGCTGATGTTTGACAGCATAATAGAAAATATCGGCTTTGCCATTGCAATCAGCCCGGCAAAGCCAATCATCAACGACTTGTTAGCTCACGGCGAGGTTGTTTCGCGCCCGATGTTGGGAATAACCATATTGACCATCAATTCATATATTTCGGAACAGATGGGACTGTTTGGCGTTAACTCCGGGCTTTTAATCACCAGTGTCTTAGAGCGCAGTTCGGCATATGAAAAAGGCATTGTAGCAGGTGACATTATCGCGAAAATCAACGGAAATGAAGTTTCCTACCCGGAAGATGTTCACGGTGTAATAAGAAGCTTAAATGTTGGCGACACAGTAGTGTTAACAATTACACGCTTTGAATCAAATAACAGACAGAGATTCTATGACATTGAAGTAGAGCTTATTGCGTCGGCAGAGTGATGGCAGTTGACAGTTGACAATTGAGAGTTGACAGTTTTGGTGTCGCCGTTGGCGACAGGTTTAAAATTATAACAGCTACACCGCCCGGCAGTTTTTGTCGGGCGGTGGTGTTTTTTGTGGAATGTCTTGCGGAAATGGGTGAGGGTGGGGTGGGGAGAGGGGCGTTTCGCTTTTTGCGAAAATTTTGATGATTTTGTCGAAAAATAGCTTGACTTTGCGGTTTTGGTATGGTATAATATGGGTGTTGGCGAGAGATGGCAATGAGTTGATGTGCGTGGTTGACGGTGATTTTTGTTGGTGGTGAGGTTTGGGCG
>WRLV01000081.1 GCA_009777445.1 Oscillospiraceae bacterium
AAACTTATAAACGCTGAAACACAGGAGGAATTAGATATGTTAGAACAAACAGGCATAGCCCCGATTCAAAACGCAGTGCAGGTAATCCGCGACATGAGCGCGGACACACAAATGCAAGAATTCGCACGTATGCGCGAAGAAGCTTTGATTAACGAGTGGCTTATAGAGGGCGCGAGAAAAATGGAAATGCAGAAGTTGAGAGAAGAGGGCAGACAAGAAGGCAGAGAGGAAGGCAAACAAGAAGGCAGAGAGGAAGGTATACAAGAAGGTTTTCGACAAATCATTGAAAAGTTTAAACAAGGCGGCATGTCCGAGCAAGAAATTGAAAAACTCTTAAACTAACACCTAAAAACAGTAGGGTACGGGCTTGCCCGTACCGCAAGAACGCAATTCGGATTAACAAACAATTAGGGACGGGCAAGCCCGTCCCCTACATTTTTCTCACGCCAAACGCATGAAACATCTTCCCAAGCACTCAGAACAATAATTCATCAAAATATGCTTTTACCTCTTCGTGCAAAATTCCCTGATTCCCTCAACGCCGATATGAGAACCGCTAAAAATCAATAACAAAATACAAATTGTTAAAAGTTTCTAAAACACCATTGACTTTATCGGAAAATTGTTGTATAATGTAACTTATTAAACGAATTAAAAGGAGAGCACGAATGTTAGATATGCACACCCACAGCACGCTGTCACATGATGGTGAGAATGACATGAGAGAAATGGTTGAACATGCGTTCAAGTCGGGGCTTAAAGTAATCGCCTCAACCGAACACATAGACCTTAATGTTTATTACAGCAGTAAATATAAAAACAACATACTAATCCCACGCGGACACAAGGAAATAAGAAAGCTTAAAGAAGAATATGCCGATAAAATTAAGTTGATTTACGGGGTTGAGTTTGCTCAGAGCGTTCATGACAAAGCTTTTGCGAAAGAAATTATTGACGAGTATCAATTTGATTATGTATTAGGCTCGGTTCACGCGGTTCGCGAGATTAGCGATTTTTATTATCTTGATTATAATGAGCTTGACAATCATGATTTAATGACGAAATTTTTTAATGAAACGCTTGAAATGGTTGAGTGGGGAGAAATTGATGCCGTTGCACATTTAACCTACCCCCTTCGCTATATAGTCGGGCGGTGTAAAATAGATTTTAAACTAAGCACGTTTGACAATAAAATTCGCGAAATTTTTAAAGTGATGGTCGCGAAAAACATTGCTCTTGAATTAAACACCTGCGGCATGAGACTTGACAACTACAACCGCCCCGACCCCGATTTTGGTTATTTTGAACTCTATAAAGAAATGGGCGGTGATATGGTTACTATCGGCTCTGATGCGCACAACAAACAATTCATAGGTTGCGACATTCCTGCCGCACTCAAAAAACTAAAAGAAATCGGCTTTGACAGGGTAACTTATTTTGAAAAAAGAAAACCCTTTTATTTAGATATTTAGGAGGAAAATATGAGGAAAGAACTTTTGAATTTGCTAAGGGTGAATTGCCGCTTGAAAAATGAGGAACTTGCTGCTATGCTTGCGGTTAGCACTCAAGATGTTGAGCGAGAGATTGCCGCACTTGAAGAGCAAAATATTATCATGGGCTATTCGGCTGTTATTAACGAAGAAAAGTTTGATAAAAACGCGGTGACGGCTCACATAGAGCTGAAAGTTTCACCTCAAATGGAAAACGGTTATGCGGCTGTCGCTAAGAAGGTGGGACAGTTTAGACAGGTTGAGTCGGTTCAACTTATGAGCGGGGCTTATGACCTTGCCGTCACTGTTAAAGGTGATAATCTTAGGGAAGTGGCATTGTTTGTTTCAGAGCGACTCGCGGCTATGGACGGCGTTTTGTCAACCTCAACCCACTTTATATTAGAGCGTTTTAAAGAGAAAGGCGTTTTGTTTTCAAGCGATGATGATGACGAAAGGAGCCTGACTTCCCCATGATTAATTACGACAAATTGTTGTCAGAAAACGGAAAAAAAATCAAGCCGTCGGGAATTAGAAAATTCTTTGACATTGCCGCGACTATGGATAATATAATCTCTCTTTCGTTAGGCGAGCCTGACTTTAAAACCCCGTGGCTTATCCGCAAAAAAGGCATTTTGGCATTAGAGAAAGGGAAAACCCAATATACCGGAAACGCAGGCATTTTTGAGCTTCGCCGCGCAATATGCACCTACATGAAAAGGCGGTTTGAACTTGAATATTCCCCCGATGACACCCTTGTCACCGTGGGCGGCTCAGAAGCTATTGATTTGGCTGTGCGCGCTATTGTGAATCCCGGTGACGAGGTGTTAGTACCCGAGCCGTCTTTTGTCTGTTACGGGCCGATTGTTGAACTTGCCGGCGGTGTTGCTGTCCCGTTGATAACTAAGGTGGAGGACAATTTTAAACTAACACCGCAGGCGGTTAAGCAAGCCATTACGCCAAGAACAAAAGCGTTAATTTTACCGTTCCCGAACAATCCCACGGGGGCAGTTATGCGCCGTGACGAGCTTGAAAAAATAGCCGCCGTGTTAAGAGGAACTGAAATTCTCATAGTCTCTGACGAAATTTACGCCGAACTTACCTATGGCGGCGAGCGGCATGTTTCAATAGCAGAGCTATCGGAAATGAAAGAGCGGACTGTAGTCATCGGCGGCTTTTCAAAGGCGTTCGCTATGACGGGGTGGCGATTGGGTTGGGCTTGCGGGCCGGCACCGGTGATTGATTTGATGTTGAAAATTCACCAATATGCAGTAATGTGTTCACCGACTATAAGCCAGTTTGCGGCGATTACCGCACTGTCTGAATGTGATGACGATGTCAAATATATGGTTGAGGAATATGATGTGCGCCGTCGATTGTGTGTCAAAATTTTTAACGACATGGGGCTTGAAACGTTTACTCCTGAGGGGGCGTTTTACGTCTTTCCGTCAATAAAAAGAACCGGCTTGTCCTCACAAGAATTTTGCGAGAAATTGCTTAAAGAAAAAAGAATAGCAGTGACCCCGGGCGATGCCTTCGGGCAAAGCGGCGAAGGCTTCATAAGAGTGTCATGCGCCTATTCGGTAAACCATTTGCTCACTGCTATGAAGAGAATAGAGGAGTTTTTAAATGAAACTCAAAGCCTATGCTAAGCTTAATTTATATTTGAATATTACGGGCGTTTTGCCGGACGGTTATCATGAAATTGAAACCATTATGCAACAAATAGATTTGCATGATGAAATAGAATTGCAGGTTTATGAATCTTTATCGAACAGTGTGTTGATAAAGCTTGAGAGCGGCTCGCCGATTGCCACTGATGAGGCTAATACCGCTTATAGAGCGGCGCAGGCTTTTTTGACAGCGGCAGAAAAAACAGCCGCCGTGAAAATTAAAATAAATAAAGACATTCCTCATGAAGCGGGATTAGGTGGTGCAAGTGCTGATGCGGCGGCGGTATTAAAAGGGCTTAATGCTTATTACGGCGGCTTGTTCACCACACAAGAGCTCTGCGAAATCGGACAGACTATTGGCGCAGATGTTCCCTTTTGCATTGTCGGCGGTAGGGCGTTGTGTACGGGAAAAGGCGAGAAAATTGTCGCGCTTCAACCGCTTGAAAAAGAAAAATTTTTCGTAATAATAAAACCCGAGTTCGGATTTTCAACAAAACAAGCCTATCGACTTTATGATGAAAATCCGAAAAAGGTTTATAATATAAAACGAGAGTATTATAACATTTTTGAAGAATTGCATAACGACAGTCGAATTGCCGCGTTAAAATTACAGTTGACACAAGCGGGGGCAGAGGAAGCGTTGTTAACCGGAAGCGGAAGCGCGGTGTTCGGTGTTTTCAAAAACGAAAAGCAAGCCAACGAAGCAATACGCTCTTTGGCTATTAAAAACAAATACGTTCGGAGGGCTTATGCTGTCAATTAAAAACCATATTGGTGAAATCACCGTATCAGAACAATTTTTCACAGAGCTTATCGGCGGCACAGTCGCCGGCTGTTTCGGCGTGGCAGGAATGGGTGTTGCGCACCACAACCGCTCTTTTGCCGACCTGTTGCCTTTTATAAAACGCGAAAACCCACAGAGTAAAGGCGTTTTTGTAAAAGTCGTGGGAAACAAACTGCGAATCAACATTCACATATCGGTGATTTACGGCGTTAACTTAGCATCAATTGTCAAGAGCATTCAACACAAAGTTCGATATGCCGTTGAAGAAGCAGTCGATTTGTCGGCAGAACAAGTCAATGTTTTTATTGACGGGCTATATTATGAAGACTATAAAGACTATGAATACCGAGGGGGTAAAGAGCGTGGAAACAATTAGCGGCAAAATTTTAAGAGACGCCATTATATCGGGCGCGAATAATATAGGCAACCACAAAACAATGATTGACGAGCTTAACGTGTTCCCTGTCCCCGATGGTGACACAGGCACGAACATGTTTATGACGATTAAAGGGGCAATTGCGCAGTTGAGCCTTCTGCCGGACGACACGAGCGTTTCAACAGTCGCCGATGTCGCCGCCGATGCCATGCTTCGCAGTGCGCGTGGAAATTCGGGCGTAATTCTTTCTCTCTTATTCAGGGGATTGACAAAAGGTTTATCGGGAAAGCACAGCGCAAGTGTTAAAGATTATGCCGAAGGGCTTAAAGCCGGTGTTCATGCGGCTTATTCGTCTGTTATGAAGCCCACTGAGGGTACTATGCTTACTGTTGCGCGAATAGGGGCTGAGGCGGTTGACGGTTATGCGGACAGCTCATCTGATTTTAAGGGGGCGTTCGCGATTTTAATAGAGTCGTCTGAAGAGGCTGTTGACAATACCCCCAATTTATTACCTGTATTGAAGAAAGCAGGGGTAGTAGATGCGGGTGGAATGGGTTATCTCGTTATTTTAAAGGGAATGTGTGAGGTAATCAACGGTGAACCACCTATCAAAGCCGTAAGCGGCACGGGCGTTTTAGCCATAGAAAGCGGCTTTGAAAAAGCAATCAGCGAGTTTGACACGAACATAACATTCACCTATTGCACTGAGTATATCGTAATTAAATCAGCCGATGCCAAGGACTCAAAACTGCTTCGCGCCTATCTCGAAACCATTGGTGACAGCGTGGCGGTGGTAGAAGGCGGCGACATTATCAAAGTTCATGTTCACACCGAAAATCCGGGCAAGGCACTTGAAGAAGGCTTATTATTCGGCTCTCTTTCAAACATGAAAATAGAAAACATGAAAGAGCAGAACAAGAGCATAAAAACCAAAACCACCGGAAAAAGAACTCGCCTTCCCTTTTGCCCGCCCGAGGATGAATACGGGTTTGTTGCGGTTGCCAACGGCGCGGGAATTGAAGCGTTGTTCAGCGATTTCGGGGTTAACTATATAGTCCGCGGCGGTCAGACCAATAATCCACCTGCCGACGACCTTTTAGAAGCAATTTTAGCGACACCCGCGAGAAACGTTTTTGTTCTTCCCAACAACAAAAATATAATCATGACAGCAGAGCAGGCATTGAAATTGGTTAACGACAGAAACGTTACAGTTTTGCAGACTAAAACAATTCCGCAGGGGATTTGCGCCATGATGAGTTTCGACCCGGATTTGTCTGTCAGCGAAAACGCGACAGCGATGACAGATGCAATTGAGCGCGTAAGCACGGGGTTAGTCACCTATGCCGCGCGTGACAGCGATTTTGAAGGCAAAAGCATTAAGAAAGGCGATATTTTAGGCCTCGAAAACGGAAAGTTGGCGACAGTCGGAAAAGACGTTTTCAGAACCCTTGTGAAAATCATCAGAAAGTTAACTAAAAGTTCAACACAGTTTATAACAATAATCTACGGCGCAGATGTTTCAGACGAAACAGCCCAAAGAGCGTTAGAAAGAATCGAGTCTAAAGTGATAAGCAACAACATAAACATCTCACTCATAAACGGGGGTCAACCGCTTTACTATTATATTGTTTCTGTAGAAGATTAACCACCGCCCGAGAGTCTGTATAACCACCCGTGTAAATGTCAATAATCTCCATAAGAAAAAAATAAATGGAGGTTAATGCAATGAGAACAACAAATAATATTCAAACAGAACAAGAAATGGAGTTAGTAAAACTGCT
>WRLV01000082.1 GCA_009777445.1 Oscillospiraceae bacterium
TTTAGGTCCATTCTGACAAATTTTCCGTTTATGCCATCGGGAAGAAGTTCAGAGCTTTTGATTACTATTTTTGTGATTGATGATAGGTTGAGCAAGTGCATTAACATGAACTTCAGCAAGTCGTCATGCTCGGTGAAGGTTTTTTTGAATACGATGTCGAGTTTTAGTTTGATTATGTTGGGCATGGGTTTATCCTCCTTATGTATTGTGTGTTTTTATTAATTATATCATATTTTAAAACGGAGTTCAATATTTTTTTAAAAAAAACAGGCGAACACTTGAAAAGTGTTCGCCTGTGGGGTTATGAGTTAATCCGGATTGCGCCGCTTGCGCGGCGAAGATTAAAATTCGCCTTTGGCGAATTTTAGATTTAAAGATTGCAGATTAAAGATTCAGCCACAAAGCGGGGCGAACACCTCCGTCTTCAGAGCTGTAGTCGACAAGGAGGCCGCTGATGCGGACAAAGCCGTCGCCGATGACATAGGCGGCACCGCTGCTATCGTTGCCGGGCGACCGAAGCCACCACCAAGCCGGCTCGCCGTTAGCGTTTAAGCATATTCTTGATGAATCGTTTGCAAAATACATATTAGCCTCATCTATACTAAGTAAAAACACCTTGTCGGTTGTGTCGTTGCCGCCGGGCGTGCCGTATTCCGGATTGTCATTGTTTATTACAGTTGTTTCAGCCACTCGCGCTTTGTCTGACTCGCTGAAGCTGTTATAAAACTCGCCGTTTAAATAGGCTCGCAAGTCGCTGTTTTCCCATGTTATATCTATATATTCGTTATGGTAGGCATGTTGTTCTATAACGTCCTCGCTGATAATCAAAGCTTTGCTGTCCTGCACGTCAAGCACACGCCAATTATAGTCGCCGAATTCTATTATATCGCCGATGTTTGCCGCGCTGTATTCAAAATCACTTATAGGGTTTTCTTCTATTTGGGGTAAATTGGGTATGGTGGTAGTTTGCGTGTTGCTATTTCCGCCTCCGGCGGTGCCACCGCCCACGTTATTGTCGCAGGCAACAAATGCGAGCGAAAGTGCCATTGTGAGAAATAGTGCTAAAATTTTTCTTACCATTTGAATTTTCCTCTTTTCTATAATTTTCTATATACTATAACATATTTTTCCAAAAAAGTCAAGGGTGAAAAAAATCCACGCCCGACAAAAAGAATCGGGCGGTGTATAATTTTCGGTGGTTTATATAGGGGGTGGGCAAATTGCGGGACGGGCAAGCCCGTCCCCTACAATAATTGTCAATTGTCAATTGTACATTGTCAATTGTCCGTCACTTCCACTGATACATCTTACGCAGTTCTTCTCCGACTTTTTCGACTTTGTGTTCTCCTTCTATTCTTCGGCATGCGTTGAAATAAGGGCGACCTGTTTTGTTTTCTAAAATCCAATTGCGGGCAAAAGTTCCGTCTTGAATTTCACGAAGCACGTTTTTCATCTCTTTCTTTGTCTCGTTGGTAATAATGCGTTTTCCGACTTCATAATCGCCGAATTCTGCGGTGTCAGAAATAGAATGACGCATCATTTTAAACCCACCGGCATAAATCAAATCAACAATAAGCTTCATCTCATGAACGCACTCGAAATAAGCGTTTTCGGGTTCATAACCGGCATCAACCAACGTTTCAAATCCCGCCTTCATCAAAGCAGTAACACCGCCGCAAAGCACAGCCTGTTCCCCAAAAAGGTCGGTCTCGGTTTCTTCTTTGAATGTGGTGAGCAAAATTCCGGCTCTTGCCCCACCGATGGCAGCCGCATACGCCAACGCCAAATCTTGCGCGTTACCTGTGTCTTGATGAACAGCCACAAGACAGGGAACACCTTTTCCTGCTTCATATTCATAGCGGACTGTGTGGCCCGGGCCCTTAGGGGCGACCATAATTACATTAACGTTTTCAGGTGGGCAAATTTGCCCGAAATGAATGTTGAATCCATGCGCAAACGCTATTGTTTTTCCCGCACTTAAGTTGCCTGCTATGTTTTCTTCATAGAGTGCCGCTTGTTTTTCGTCGTTCACCAAAATCATAATTAAGTCGGCTTTCTTTACCGCTTCAGCAACAGTGAACACCGAAAACCCCGCTTGTTCGGCGACTTGTTTTGACTTGCTTCCCTCATACAGACCGATAATTACGTTAACGCCGCTGTCTTTAAGATTAAGCGCGTGTGCGTGCCCTTGGCTTCCATAGCCAATAACCGCGATGGTCTTGTCGTCTAAAAGACCGAGATTGCAATCCTTCTGATAAAATATTTTTGCCACTTTAAACCTCACCTTTCTGCACAAATGTGCTCCCTTTTATTTTTAAGGGTTTATTTTTAATTTTTTAAATCATGCCAAATAATCGTGTACCATCTGTAATGCCCCTGCTCTTGTGAGGGCAGCACCCGGTCTTGCGTTGCCGCTTGAGTCGGGAGTTATGATTTTAAGCCCTGCTGCCAATGCGAAATAGCCTCTGTCTGCATTCGCAACATCTTTAAAGAGCGCGGCGTATATTCCGCCCAATCTTGCGAATTCTTTGCCACCCAATCCATCAATAAATATTATGACGGCTTCACGACGAGAAAGGGGTTTTGATGCGTTTTTCTCGTCATACGGCACGTATATGCCGATGTTGCTGAGCAAACCGCCGAAATCCTCTGTTGTTATTTGGGTGTTCGGGCGCAATCTGCCGTTTATGGCGGGCAACATTATTCCGTTGTCGGCTAATTTTTCTGCAACGTTTTTAATCGGGTGATTCCCGATATCGCTGTAACTGTATGTGCTTGTGTTAATTTCGTTTCCGGAATAATCACACAATCTGCCGCTGACAGCATTGAGGAAGAACGGGGGCATTGAATAGAGCAACGCCGATGTTTTTCTGCCGCCGCCGCTTGTGTTGTTGTCAACATTGATGTAATATTTTAAAGTCATATCCTGTTGGCTGTAAAGTCTTTTCAGTGCCTCGTCAATCTTTAAGATATTGTCTGCCGATGGGAATCTGATGTTGGTGTAGGTGTAGTTGAACGAGGTGATTTTGCCATCGCTGTTGACGTTCACCGAAATAGTGTCGTTTCTGACCATTATGTTATTGACATAGCGCACATATTGATAGTTTCTTCCGGTATATTGTGGTTGATTGGCGGTGTCACCGCGACCGCGCGGCTGCGTTTGTGTTGTCGCGCTTTCTAATTTATATTGTGAGAATGCAGCCTCGCCCAAATATCTTTGAAGCGCGCTTTGAACCGAGCTGTCAATGATTCTTGTGTCAAGGTTTTCAGAAGCTTGCGCGTTCACCCAATGAGAGTAGCTCATGACCGTTCCGGTTTTAGCGTCAACTCTGGCTTGCGCGCCCGTGCCGGTGTTGTTCGCACCCCTGAACTGAATGCTTAAGTCCCAAACATATTTGTCTTCGTCAAAAAACTCAGTGCTGAGATTTGAAGAGCGCAACGACGGGTTTTCGCCGAAATGAAGATAAAGCGATTCGTTCATAAGTCTCTCGAACGCCTGATTGGCAGTGAGTAGGTCTTTTTCAACGTTCACTTTTTCCCGTTCTGCTTCTGTGAGTTGTTCAACTCTTGCGGAAGGTGCGCCAAAATCGCCGTCAAATGCTAATTCTTCGTTCATGGCGATAGCACCGCCGCCGCTCCAACCGTAATAATTCGGCTCAAAACTGCTTAATCTGCCGTCAAGGGCATCTATAAAGTTGTCATTTTTAGGGCGGAATATAATGATTGCCGATTGGGTTTTCTTCTGCCAATCACTGTTTATGACATAAAGCGGCTCAATTCCGATTAGCCTTGTGTAGGCTTCTTTAGCTCTGCTTTGATTGTGAATTGAATTGTTTGACGGGAAGTTAACACCTTTAAGCCACGACATATTAAACGACAACAACTCGCCTGTGTCTTTGTCTAACGAGATGTTTCCGCTGTCGCCTTGAACTTCGATTGAGTTAACCGTTCTGCATATTCTGAAACTCGCGCTTTGACTGCTGACAGAGGTGTTGAAACTGTCTTTATCGACCTTAATTTCGGCATGAACGGTGGGGTTAAGCCTTCTGATTGTTGAAGCCGCCGCGCTGTGAAGTTGTTCTTTTGAAAGCTTTGCGAATCGCCTTTGAGGGCCGTTGCCTTCACTCATAGGAATAAAGTAGTTACCATCGCTTTTAAAATAGCTTAACAAAATATCATCTACAATTGAGACAGATATTTCATCGCGATTCTCGCTGTCGGGGTTGTTCCATGTGAGAGTATAACCTGTTTGACCCATGCCAGTTGTTCTTTCAAAACTGAACTTGCTATACTCGTCCGGGATTTTAACCCTGCCTTTGACCGTAAGTATTGCCTTTTCAAGGTCTTTGTCGTCTGCCCCTGTGCTGCCTGTTGTTATCGGGAACGCCGAAAAGGCGAAAACCACCGATAAGAGTGCTGAGATTATTCGTTTCATAAAGATACCTCCTGAAAAATTTTTTTATAATAATAAAACTATAACAAATATAAAATAGTTGCAATGTCCCAAAAACGAAATAGTTTTATGAAATATTTGGAATGTCTTGTAAAGTTTTTCCCTAACTTGCCGATATATAATGTAGAACTATTTTTAAAAAAGTTATGTGAGGTGTTATTATGGCAACTGTAAATACACTGATTTCGGGGGGATATGCCCCGAATACTAAAGCTGTCACCGAGTCTAAGGGTGAAATCAGAGCGTTGCAAGACAAGATGAGTGCGTTAGACAAGAACTCAAGCTTAAGCTCTGCCGAGCGCGCCGAGCAACGCAAAAGCCTTCAAAAAGAAATTAACACAATAAAGTCTCAGATGAAAGACACCGCAACCGGTGGAATGGAGGGCGCGGATATAGCCGCCTCAAACCTTGTGAGTACTATGTTTGGCAGTCTTAACAGCAGTGCGCAACCCGATAACTTCAACCCATTCGATGTTCTTTTGGGGGCAAGCGCGGGAATGTCATCGTTGCGTTCTATGAACACGGCGAGAGTTTCAATTGAGAATCGCGCAAGAGTTCTCACATCTGAAATCGCTATGGACAAGAAGAGGGGGGTTGACGTTTCAGCCAAGCAAGAATCACTCACCAACCTCACCTCAAACCTACAAATCATGGACAATCGGCTCAACTCAAACGTAAACAGCGCACTTGATGACAAACCCACCCCCACCAAAGAGTTCAAGTCGGTAATCGATGGAATAAATGACTCGCTCGCCGAAAACCTCAAAAAGTTAGAAGAAAAATCAGCAGCAAAACAAGCGGAACAGGCAACGGATGGTAGTTGATAGCCATCCGTTGTTCCTTTAATGCAAGAACTTCCTTATGTCGCTCTCAGACATGCCGTTTTGTCTTAGCTTTTCAATGATTTCTTGTCTACCTTCTTGTCTGCCTTCTTGTCTGCCTTTTTGTATGCCAACTGTTATCCCCTTTTGCATGCCCTCGTTATACTTACCATGTACAAATCTTTCAAGTGAATGTGTCATAACATTTCCCTCCTTTTTAGCTAATGCTTGTTTGAGTTCTTTTTCGAGTTCCGGTGGCATTTTGTTTTTCAATAAAACGTATTTGAGCCAGTTTGTCAAAACTGCAATTTCTGCTGTTGATAAGTCGTTGTCGTATTCCATGAATGCTTCGGGGAATTTGTTTAAGTTGTTATCGCTTATATGTAACATGTCTAAGCG
>WRLV01000083.1 GCA_009777445.1 Oscillospiraceae bacterium
GGTCACAAAGGCAGTAGACAATCCTATTTTTAAAGATTTCATATTCATTTTGAAGGCTGTCACCTTGCATTTTTGTAGATTGCATTTCAATTTCGATTTGTTTCCCGTTGCTTGTCAGGCAGTTAACGTCAAAGCGTTCTTGCTTTTCTAAAATATGAGTAATGGGTAGTTCGTTGTTGCGAACCTGCACGTTTTCAATCTTCATTTCTAACACGCTCTCAATTACGTCTTTCAACACACGGTTGGCATCGGGGTGGGTCAGCAGGGCTTTGAACACCGTGTCATCGGTCGGCGGCAGTATGTCAGGGACGATTATTTCTGCTGTTTCGGGGTTCATTTCAATTTTTTGCAAAGTGTTCACCGCCTTTATAGTCTTTTATTTTATTATATCATATTTTAAAGGGTGTGTCAAATATTTTTAAGAATTCGGGACGGGCGACTACCGTCTTATTTTTGTTTTTATTTCTAAAAAGCACTTGACAAATGCGCACAAAGTGTGTATAATTACATCAAAAGACGAGGGTTGAAATAGCCCCGAGAACATTAAGGAGACTATTATGATAATTGTATATCCGATTATTTTAACGCCCGCAAAGTGCGGATATGTTGTGTCTGTTCCTGACCTTGATATAAATACACAGGGCAGTGATATTGCCGATGCTATTTTTATGGCGCGCGATGCAATAGGCTTGTGGGGAATATGCGAGCAAGACGAAAATCGCACAATTCCTAAACCTTCTGTCATAGAACCACAACATAAACCCGGTGAGCTAATATCATGGGTAGATGTTGATTTTGAAGAATATCGCCGTAAAAACGATAACCGCACTGTTCGCCGGAACATAACATTGCCTGCATGGCTTGATTATGCGGCAAACAAAGCGAATATTAACGTATCCGGTTTTATACAAACCGCTCTCAAAGAGCATTTGCAAGTTAACAAATCTTAACACGCCACAACGCCGACTGAATAATTCAATCGGCGTTTAAGTTTTAATTAGTTTTTCTGAAATGTAGGGGACGGGCTTGCCCGTCCCGTCTCTCACAAACATCTATTTCGGTACATACGGGCAAGCTTCTTCTTTTTTTATTTTCCCTAATCTTACCAATTCCTCATAAATATCATCATCAAACTTCGTGTTTTCGTCTATATGAGAGTTAAGAAGCTGCTCGGCTTCAAGTTCTTTTGCCCATCTGAGGTCTGCCCCTCTAAGCTCTGCTTTCCTAAGGTCTGCCCCTCTAAGCTCTGCCCATACAAGCTCTACATGATTAAGTTCTGCTCTGACAAGCTCTGCGTGATTAAGCTTTGCTACGTTAAGTTTTGCATAATTAAGCTTCGCATAACGAAAATCAACTTTGGGAAATGTTAAGAAACTCAAATTGCGCCGCTCTAAATTCGCATTAGAGAAGTTTAAAATTTTATCGCTGTTCTTAAACTGTTCTTGTATTTGTTCATTTTCAAGCAAAAATCTAAAGATTTTTTCTGCTGTTAAAACGCTCGATTTCACTTTTGGATTTTTCTCTGTTTCATCGTTTGCTCTATCGTTATATTCGGATATAAACCCTACAATAATTTCAAGTATATCATGACAATCTTTTTCGGAGTCAAGTGCTAAGCGTTTTAACTCATACAGCCCACCTTTTTGAACCGATGACTTGCTGTCGCCTAAATGTTCAATCGCTTTTGTTAATAATGCGGTGTGTTTTGTGTCGCGGTCAAGTTCTGATGAGATTTCTAAAAATAGTTGTTTGCGGTATTGTACTGCCGCTGCGCCGCCCACGGTGATTACACCTAAAATAGTTACTGTGGTTCTCACTAAGTCATATAAACGCCCGCTCTCGTTTTCGTTGCCTTCGGAAGAAGGAACATAATAGTCAAGACCCATGTATATTCCAAAGCCGACAATAATACCGAGTGCGATAAATAAAGTCAAGAATCTCTTTAAATATTTACGATTGGGAAGCTTTGTTTTTGTCTCTTTCACGGCTATCTTTTTAAACTCCTCATGTTTTTCTCAAAAAATTCTCAACAATCTTCCCACCCTCGGGGGTGAGGATGGATTCGGGGTGGAATTGTAGACCGTATACGGGGTATTCTTTGTGGCAGAGCCCCATAATCTCGCCGTCTTTGGCTGTGGCTATGATTTTGAGTTCCGGTGGCAGGGTTTCTTTAATTCCTGCCAACGAATGATAGCGTGCCGCTCGAATTACGGGTGACACTCCCTCAAATAGCGGATTGTCTTTGTCGATTGTGATTTCAGAGCATTTTCCGTGCATAAGCTGTGCGGCATAACTAACCGTGCCGCCGAAAGTTTCAAAGATTACCTGATGCCCCAAGCAAATCCCAAGGAGTGGGATTTTCTTATGCAACGCGCGGACAATCTCAATGCAACGCCCTGCGCCGGCGGGTCTGCCCGGCCCGGGCGAGATTACGACACGCGTAGGGGACATTCCCACAATTTCTTCAACACTCAACTCGTCATTTCGCACAACTTTTATATTTTCGTCAATAACCCCGATTGCCTGATATAGGTTATAAGAAAAGCTGTCATAATTATCAATCAACAAGACCATCAATCTAACCCTCCTTGCGATTGTTCTAAGGCTTCTTTTACCGCCATTGACTTGTTTAAACATTCGATATATTCGTTTTCGGGAATGCTGTCAGCGACAATTCCCGCACCCGAACGGATAAAGACTTTGTTGTTTTTCTTATACACAAGGCGTATGGCGATACAGGTGTCCATGTTGCCGGTGAAGTCTAAATAGCCCACCGCGCCGCCATAAATGCCCCTTTTGCTTTGCTCTAATTCGTCTATTATTTCCATCGCGCGTATTTTCGGCGCGCCCGACAATGTCCCGGCAGGCAAAACCGCCCCGATGGCATCTAACCCGGTTTTTCCCTCTAAAATGTCTCCCGAAACAATGCTGCCGATGTGCATGACATGTGAAAAGCGCAGAATGTTCAGATACTCGTCCACCTTTACGCTACCGAATTTGCAGATTTTGCCCAAATCGTTTCTGCCCAAATCAACCAACATATTATGCTCGGCTAACTCTTTTTCGTCAGAAAGCAATTCTTTTTCGAGAGCTTGGTCTTCTTGTGATGTTTTGCCGCGCGGACGGGTTCCGGCAAGGGGGAATGTGTATAATTTGTCGTCTTCTAACTTCACTAAAGTTTCAGGTGAGGCTCCTGCTATTTCAAAGTCGGTGCCGCTGAAATAAAACATATAAGGGGACGGGTTAATTCCGCGCAAAATACGATAGGTGTCAAAGAGACTACCTTCAAATTCCGCCTCAAACCGATTAGACAGCACAACTTGAAAAATGTCGCCTTCTTTGATATGTTCTTTTGCCTTTTTAACCATGTTGCAGTATTTTTCTTTTGAGAACAATTCGGTAAAGCCCGACTTTAATTGAGCGGTAGGCGGCTCTTTTCTCGTACCATTTACAATAAGCTTTTTTAGATAATCAAGCTCGGTTTTACCGCGTTGATACTCGCTCTCAAGGTTTTGTGCAGATATATTTACAATCAGAATTATTTTTTGGCGGTAATTGTCAAATGCAATAATTTTATCAAAAAGCATAAGGTCAACGTCACGAAAAAAACACTTGTCCTGCGCGTTAATTTTCAGCGACGGCTCAAGATATTTAGCATAATCATATGAAAAATACCCGACTAATCCGCCACAAAACGGTGGCAGAGCCTTGATTTTCGGTGCCTTGTTCTCGTTTAATATTTTTTGAATTCGTGAGTTCGGCTCGTCAATTTCACAGCTTTTTTTCTCGTCACTGTCTGTAATAAACACCATGCCGTCCTGACAGGTGATTTTCATTTTCGGGTCGAATCCCAAAAAGGTATATCTACCCCATGTCTTGCTGTCCTCCGCGCTCTCTAAGATAAAGCAGTGCTTGCTGACACCTTTTAAGGTTCTCATAACCTCCATAGGCGTGTACATATCCGAGTGCATTTGAGTGCTGATTGGCAACAAAGTCTCGCCCGAACCGCCCGCGAGAATAGCGCGCGCTTCTTCTATAGTCGGTTTAATTGTAATCATTTTCTGAACCTTTCCGCACTTATTTTTAAATAATAAATATTGTACCATATAAAGGCGCAAATGTCAACACCGCCTAAGACAAATAAGTTGGGCGGTGGTTTTTTGTTAGAATGTCTTGCGAAAATGGGTGGGGGTGGGGTGGGTAGAGGGGCGTTTTATTTCAAAAATAAATTAAAATCCTGTCCCAAAATGTCCGTTTCATTGTGTTATAATAGTTATATGATTATTTAATGCAGGAAGGAGGGGATTGAAAATGGGAACTAAAAACCAAAATTATTTTTATAATTTTCGTCAAAACAAACAAAGTTCATAAGTAAAATTTGGCAAAATTCACAAAATTCAAAAAACGCGAAATAATTTTGCATTTTAGGGTTGACAAATACGCAACGGTGTGTTATAATGTGAACACGTTAACGAAATCAAGGTGAAGCAAGAAGTTAAATAAAACAGGAAAGGAATACATCATGACAAGAAAAAGACTTAAAGAGCTACATATCCTTAATCGGGAAATATGGTTGCTTAGAAAGCGGCTGAATGAATTTAAGCCATTTACAGAAGGGCTTGAGCATGTCGAGTTTATTGACGACAAAACTTTAATTGAAACCATGCGAAAGAAAATTGAAGAGAAAATCAAAGATTTGATAAGGCAACAACTTGAACTGGACGGACAATTGACGAACAGTTGACAATTGACAGTTGAGGGTTGACAGTTATGGTGTCGCCACAGCCGCACACAGCTCTCATATAATTTTCGTCAAAACAAACAAAGCTCATACGTAAAATTTGTGAGAAGTTACAAAATTAAAAAAACGCAAAATAATTTTGCATTTTAGGGTTGACAAGCGTTGATTTGTGTGTTATACTGTAACTACGTTAAAGTGCGGTAATAAAATTTAGTCGCCGCTGATAATAGAATATCAGTGAGTTTGACCGCACTTATATGTGCAGAAAGGAAGTAGTATGAACTACGAGTTAAAAATAAGAAACAGTGAGGGTGATATTTTAATACCCTCTGTGAGAGATGGCGTTACCCTTACAAGTTACCGCGTGAGAATGCCCGGGGTGCTTAGGTTTGCGGCTTTGATTGACGATGAGTTAAACATTTCAGAGGGAAATAAAGTTGCGTTTTTCGTTGATGGCAGAAAAGTGTTCTTGGGTTACATATTCAGGCGAAGGTTGAGTGCTGACGGGCGATTTTGGGAAGTTATGGCGTGTGACCAGATTCGTTACTTCAAGAACAGTTACAGCTTAGTGTATAGAAACG
>WRLV01000084.1 GCA_009777445.1 Oscillospiraceae bacterium
ACCAAATGTGCTATAATTATAAGCAGAACCAACCAACCAACCAACCAACCAACCAACCAACCAACCAACCAACCAACCAACCAACCAACCAACCAACCAACCGTTTAAGTTTAACTGACTGCGCGGCTATTTGCTTTGCGCGACTTTATTTTTATGTTTTTAAAACGATTGTTCCCGTTTGACGGGGGCGGTCGTTTTTTAATTTTTTAAAATCTAAAAATTTTGCACAAGAAAGGAGTATGTCTCATAGGGCATAACGCTAAACCAAACTTTAGAAAGGAAATGGTGTGATTTAGCTATGAATATATCGTACCAGAAAAAATATTATGAGTACAAGCTATAATAATTATACTGAAAAAGAAGGGGGGGTAGACGGCAAATATAATTGGACTGCGTTTTTGTTATGCCTCTTTTTAGGATTTACGGGTATACATCGTTTTTATGGAAAGAGATATGTAACAGGCGTTATATGGTTATTTTCGTTTGGAATTATGGGCTTGGGATGGGCTTGGGACTTTTGGTGTCATCTAAGAAATAGGGTTGGAATTTTTCGGTCTGCAGCCATGGCATTTTCGAAAACAAGTTATGATTCTTGTTGCATAATATGTGAAAATTATCCTTTTGAATGCGGTATTTGTGGACATAAACTTGGAGAATATGAATAACCTGTGTAAATCAATTTGCTCAAATATACATAGCAACATAAAAGCAATCTTCAAATGAAGGTTGCTTTTTTATTTCAAAAAATCAGGAAGGAGAGAAAAAATGAAAAAATTTATTCGCAAAGCCCAACAACCAGTTGAAACCTGCCGTCCGGGAATTAGGTCTATGAATAGCAACCGAATCGGGCATGTATTCTTACACCTGTTTTGCAAATTCGATGAACCCATCAACAACCGCCCTGTAGACAGATTTATTAACGAGTAAGCCCAACAACCAACCACCGCCCAACACAAAACTGCCGGGCGGTGTAACTGTTATAACTTCAAATCCGTCGCCGCAAGGCGACACCACAATTGTCAATTGTCAACTGTCAATTGTCAACTGTCCATCAGTCTATTTCAACCATCACCTTTTGGCTGTTGCGGATGGCTCCGGCGCGCATTATGGTGCGAATTGCTTTTGCTATTCTTCCTTGTTTGCCGATAACTCTCCCCATATCTTCTGAGGCGACGTGCAGGTGATATACTGTAACACCGGACTCGTTCACCTCGTCTTGTGTAATTGAAATGGCTTCTTTATTTTCCACCAACCCGTGGACTATGGTGTGCAATAACTCTTTCATGTTTTCAGACGTGCCCTTTCTTATAGCAGTTTAATATTATTGTTGTTACATTATGTCATTGTTTTTGAAGATTTTCTTTACTGTGTCGGTGGGTTGCGCCCCGTTTTTCATCCAATATTTAGCTTTTTCGCCGTTAACACTGACTGTTGTGGGGTTTTTTGTCGGGTCGTAATATCCTATTTCTTCAATAAAACGCCCGTCACGAGGATAGCGCGAGTCAGCGACAACAATCCTGTAAAATGGGGCTTTCTTTGCGCCCATGCGTCTAAGCCTTATTTTTACTGCCATTCTTTCACCTCCGTTTTTTATATACTCAAAATTAATTTTATAGAAACGCCAAAGAGCGAGACTATTCACTAAAACTGCCCATTTGATTCATCGCGTTCATAAGCCCACGCGGTATTCTCTTTTTCTTTCCGCCTTTAAAGCCCATTTTCTTCATCATTTGGTTCATCATTTCATATTGTTTTAACACTTGGTTTACCTCTTCGACTTTTGTGCCGCTGCCTGCCGCAATTCTTCTTTTGCGTTTGGCGTTGATTATGCCAGGCGATGTCCTTTCTTTCATGGTCATTGAAGAAATTATGGCTTTAGAGCGCGGTATTTTTCTCTCGTCTATGTCCTCTTCTTTGACTTTAGCCGCCGCCCCCGGGAGCATCTTAAGAATAGATGCAACGCTACCCATTTTTTCGATTTGGTCGTATTGTGCATACACATCGTTTAAATCAAACTTGTTTTCTTTCAATTTCTTTACAAGTTTTTCATTGGTTTTATCGTCGAATGATGATTTTGCCTTTTCGATGAGACTAAGCACGTCGCCCATGCCTAAAATTCGTGAGGCCATGCGTTCGGGGAAAAACTGCTCAAGGTCTTCAAGTTTCTCGCCGATACCCGCGAATTTAATCGGTTTCCCCGTAATCGCCAACACCGATAACGCCGCGCCCCCTCTTGTGTCGCCGTCAAGCTTTGTAAGCACGGCACCGGTTATTCCGAACGCTTCATTAAAGGCTTTTGCGACATTCACCGCATCTTGCCCCGTCATAGAGTCGATGGTTAAGAGAATTTCGTGGGGTTCAACTGCCGATTTTATTCTCTGCAATTCGTCCATAAGCTCTTCGTTTATGTGTAATCGCCCTGCTGTGTCTATTATTGCGAGGTCGTAGCCATAATCTTTTGCGTGTTTAATCCCTGCTTTGGCGATTTCAACGGGGTCTGACTTTCCCATTTCAAAAACTGCCGCTCCTGCTTTTTCGCCGACAATTTTAAGTTGGTCGATGGCGGCAGGTCGATAAACGTCACAAGCAATCAACAGCGGTCGCCGATTGTGGTTGTCTTTAAAATATTTGGCGATTTTAGCGGCGTGGGTGGTTTTTCCTGCCCCTTGAAGCCCTGCCATCATGACAATGCAGGGCGGTTTTGAGGGAAAGTCAATCCGTTCTCCCTGCCCACCCATGAGAGCGACTAACTCTTCATGAACAATGTCAATCACCTGTTGTCCCGGGGTCAGGCTGTTCATGACTGCCGAACCCACGGCTCTCTCTTTTATTTTGGCGGTAAAGTCTTTGGTGATTTTGAAATTAACGTCTGCTTCGATAAGCGCCATTTTAACTTCACGCATAGCGAAATCAACGTCTTTTTCAGACAACTTTCCCCTGTTTTTCAACCCCTTAAATACAGAGGTTAATTTTTCAGTTAAACCTTCAAAAGCCATATCCGGACCCCTTTACTGTTTTCTCTCTTGACGGTTGATTTCTTTTAAGTCCTCAATCGCCATGCCTACATCTAATGTGTGGAAACCGCCAAAACAATTTCTCATTCGCTTTGCGCTTGCCTGTTTGTAAATTTCACGACTACTTTCGCCGGTTAAAAAATGCCAATAGCGATAAACATATCCTGTCCAGAATAACTCTTCTTTGCCGAACATTTCGCCGCTTGAGCTTACGCTTGTTTCGTCAAGCAGGTTCTCTAATATATATTCCTCGCCGGCCCATTGAAGGCGGTCATACGGCATATCAAAAAATTCGCAGGTTTTGCTGTTCATAAATTTTTCCGCAAAGTCTACAGAATCCAGTCTCTTTTTTAATGAACGCTCAAACAGTCGCCCTTGTATATCGCAAAGTTGACGTTCAAACCTATCAATATTAGCCATTTTCGGACACGCCCTTTCCGCGCCGCTTTTATAAAAAGTCTGCAATAATTTCGTCGAAAAAACGCCCTACTCTTCTGTATTTGCGGCAAATTTCATCTGCCCAACGGATACCATCGTTGCGCTGTGCTTCGCTTTGAATGAGCAATTGTTCACGCTCGTTTTCGCCAATCGCTTTTTCGTCTATGACTTTAATCTGACGGCAAGCTTTTTCAGTAGTCGCAACATATTGCTTGCCCAATTTAAGGGCAGACAAGCTGTTAATCAATGCCGTATCGGTAATTTCACCCGAAAAGAAACGGTCTAACATAACAAACATTCTGTCATTGGCAATGTGTCCGACAATCATATCATAGCCGTTTGCCATTTCAGCGTATTTTTTATAAACTTCACTGCCTTTAGCGAACTCCATTTTGCCGCGATAATAAGCAATTAACAACGCCCAGTCAATTCCTGCCTGCGTGTCTAAAATATTTAAAGATGTTAAGTCCGACTCAACGGTATAGAGTTTTGCATTTGGGAAGTTGCATATTAGCGTTAACGCTTGAGCTTTTTCAGTTCCCATATAAAACCCTCTGCCAAAATCGCAAAGCTTACGGCTTATAGGTTTAAGAGTGCCTTCAATCCCGTTTTTTGAGCCGTGATAAAGTAAAATCGTTTTGCTCAAAGCTTCCTCTTAATATCAACTATTTTCTCATCAATATCGCACATTAGCGACTCGTTTTTGACCTCGGCGGTCATTATCAGCTGTTCTAATTCTTCAATCTCGCCTTCAAGGTCGCGGAGTTTGAGAATCAGCCCTAATTTTCTTTCAAGCATTTCTAAGTGTTTTTCGCTTTTTCTCAGACAGTTCATCACCCCTTGACGGGTAATTTCAACCTCCTCGGCGATTTCGCCCAACGACAAGTCGTGATTATAATACAGCTCCATTATTTCAAGCTGTCGCTCAGTCAGCATAACGCCGTACACATCAAGCAATATATTCATCGCCAAATTCTTAGCCATAGCAACCTCCGCTGTAAACCGAAAAGCATTGACAGTTAGTATTATAACAAATTATCACTCGCTTGTCAATAGTTTTTCTTGACTTTTTTAAAATTTATGTTATTATTAGATAATACAGGGAAATAATAACTATATTCTCAGCGAAAGGAAACGTTTTAGATTGAAAAATTTTAAATCATTTTTGAGCGCGACATTTATTATAGGAATGTGTTTGACTGCCTGCGCTGATGTTGAGCGCGCTCTTGTTTCTCCCCCTGCTCAAACACATGCACAGGCGCAAACGTCTGTTTCGGCACAGGCTGTTTTAGAACACATCAAATCAGCATACGGGGAACACTATCCCCCTTCTATTCCCATGACACAAGAACAGCTTTTACAATATGGGCTTACCCCTGATTTATACGACGAGTGCGCTCACGAAACAGCGGCAATCACTGTCTATCTAAACAAGGTAGTAGTCGTAAAGGCAAAACCCGAAAAAATCAACGAGGTTGAAGCGGCGTTAGAGACATTCCGCCACGACATAATAACCAACACCCTTCAATATCCCATGAATATTGAGAAAGCACAAGCAACCTCAGTCACACGAAAAGGCAACTATATCGCCCTCATCTTAGCCGGAGAAACACTGCAAGACACAGAACTCTCACAAAGCGAACGCTTAAATTTCGCCGTTGAGCAAAATGGTGTTGGGGTTGAGGCGTTTTTAGAAGTGACAGAAAATTGACGGCAGTTGACAGTGGACAGTTGAGAGTTGACAGTTATTGTGTCCGCTTGCGCGGACGGGTTGTAGGGGACGGGCTTGCCCGTCCCTTCTCTTATAAACATCTGCAAATTGCGGGACGGGAAATTATAGAGGGTGGGGTTGCCCACCCCGTTTCTTCT
>WRLV01000085.1 GCA_009777445.1 Oscillospiraceae bacterium
TGCGTATCTGTCAACCCTAAAATGCAAAAATATTTTGTGTTTTTTGAATTTTGTGAATTTTGCCAAATTTTACGTAAGAACTTTGTTTGTTTTGACGAAAATTATAAAAATAATTTTGATTTTTAGCTCTCATTTCAATCCCCTCCTTCCTGCATTAAATAATCATGTAACTATTATAACATAACAAAACGGACATTTTGGGACAGGATTTTAATTTATTTTTGAAACAAAAACACCGCCCGACAAAAACTGCCGGGCGGTGTAGCTGTTATACTTCAAATCCGTCCGCATAAGCGGACACCACAACTGTCAACTCTCAATTGTCAACTGTCAACTGCCGTCAACTGTTCATTAAGCTCCATCTCTAAATCAGCCGCACAGCTTTCGCTTACTAACAGTGAAATTTCGTCAAGTGCTGTGGTGATTAGAAGCGGTAGGCAATCGAACTTCTTCAACGAATCAAAAACCTTCGCGGCAAAGCCCACGTTATTTGCCATTTCGGGCGATTTGATTATGAACTTGACATTCCCCACATTTACTAATGGAGGGTTCTTCTTAATGCCTGCGGCATCGTTCACGAGACCTAAAAGCTTAGGCATATCCTCATCCTTAAAAGTAAACGCCAAACTCAACAGGTTGGTAACGCCCGGGCTTTGCGTAATCATATCAATGTTAACCCCGGCCTGTGCTGCCCTTGAAAAAATGTCGGTAACAAAACAAGCCCAGTTGTCCGACTCAATTCGGTTAAAAGTAGCGATTGAAATATTTTCAAAACGATTTACAGTAGTAGCCATAACTCCCCCCAAAGTCAATTGACAATGTACAATTGACAATTGACAATTATTGTGTCCGCTTGCGCGGACGGTTTTAAATCGGAAACCAATTGTTATAAATTCAAATCCGTCGCCGTAAGGCGACTCCACCATTGTCAATTGTCAATTGTCAACTGTCAATTGTTCGTCAATTGTTAAGCAGGTCTGCCATATTATAAAGACCTTTCTTTTGCTTTGCCAAAAATACGGCGGCGTTTAGTGCGCCGACTGAGAACACTTCTTTTGATGCCGCGCTGTGTGAAAGCTCAATTACCTCATCGTGACCGGCGAAAATTACTGTATGGTCGCCGACTATGCTGCCGCCGCGAACGGCGTGCATGCCTATTTCGTCAGGCTCTCTCTCTTTTCGCACTGTGTGACGGTCATAGATATAACGCATTCCACCCGAAAGAGTTTGATTTATCGCATCTGCAAGCATAATGGCAGTGCCTGACGGCGCGTCTTTTTTTGTGTTGTGATGCCGCTCTATAATTTCAACGTCAAACTGTCGCCCTAACACTTTGGCGGCCTTCTTTGAAAGCTCAATCAAAAGATTGATTCCCAACGACATGTTAAACGAAAAGAAGACGGGAATTTGCTCACTCGCCGCTTTTATCGCCGCTATTTCGCCGTCACTGTAACCGGTTGTTGCAATTACGGCGGGCTTGTTACGCATTTTGCAAAACGACAACAAATCAGACAACGCATCGGGGTGCGAAAAATCAATCACCACGTCCGTTTCCTGAATGTCAAAGAAATTTTTAAAAACAGGGAACCCGTCATACTCAACCCCCGCAAGGTCAACGCCGGCGCGAATTTCACAGTCTGTCCTCTTTCGCGCCAGCTGAGCAATAACCCTGCCCATTTTCCCACAAGCCCCACTCAAAGCAATCTTAACCATACTTTTAGATACGTCCTTTTTCACTAAAATTTATTTTTAAACTAAACTAAACCTAATTCCGAAAGAGTGGATTTAAGAATTACTTTGGAATGTCCATACATTTCATAAAGAGGTAGTCTGACACCGCCCACACCCTTACCGTTCATGTTCATGGCTTGTTTAATCGGTGTCGGGTTAACGTCTAACGTGAGAAGGTGGTCGAAAAGTTTTGAGTATTTAATTTGCATTTTTCCTGCCGCCGCGAAATCGTTTTCGAGACACAATGCCGCCATTTTGCTCATGACCTCGGGAATAATATTTGCCGCAACAGAAACAACACCCTTACCGCCTAACGACATAACCGGAACTGCCATGCCGTCATCTCCGCTGTACACGTCAAAGTTCTTGCCTAATCGCTCAATTATTTTAGCAAAATAGTTTATATCGCCACCGGATTCTTTAACACCTACTATGTTCGGATGTTTTGACAACTCTTCAAATGTGTCTATCGATATGTTCACCCCGGTTCGCCCCGGTATATTATAAAGCAAAACGGGAATCCCCACCGCGTCGGCTATAGTCGAGAAGTGTTGCACTAAACCGCGTTGTGAAGATTTGTTGTAATAGGGGGAAACTAACAGCAGACAGTCCGCCCCTAATTTTTCGGCTTCAACCGACAACTCGGTGGCATAAGCGGTGTCGTTACTCCCCGTCCCCGCAATAACAGGGACTCTGCCTGCCGCTTTATTGGCGGCAACCCTTATACATTCTTTGTGTTCATCATCGGTCATGGTGCTGGCTTCACCTGTGGTTCCGCAAACGATTATTGCATTTGTCCCACTTTCGATTTGCCACTCTACCAATTCCTCAAATAAATTAAAATTAATGCTCCCATCTGCATTCATGGGGGTGACTATAGCAACCCCCGAACCCGTAAAGACCGTTTTTCTTTTCATTTTAAGTTTTTCCTTTCATTCTTGTCAAAAAAATTTTTTGCCGCAAGTAGCTCTGCCATGAGTACCGCGCCGCCTGCCGCGCCGCGTAATGTGTTGTGCGACAAACCTATAAATTTATAATCATATTGCGAATCATCACGAAGTCTGCCTAATGTTATTGCCATGCCGTTTTCTAAGTTGCGGTGAAATTTTGTCTGTGGAAAATTATCATCTTCAAAATAATTTAAGAACTGTTGCGGTGCCGACGGCAAATCAAAACCGTGTGTTGCGCGATATTCGTTCCAGGTTGCCATAATCTGGCCCTTAGACGGCTTTTCTCTGAATCTTACAAACACCGCCGCCATATGCCCGTCACTGACCGGAACGCGAATACATTGCGCCGTTATATCGGGGATTTTAGCAGGAATTATTTTTTTGTTCTCGATTTTACCCCAAACTTTGAGCGGCTCTTTTTCGCTCTTTTCTTCCTCGCCGCCGATAAAAGGAATCACGTTGTCCACCATTTCGGGCCAGGTTTCAAAGGTTCTTCCCGCCCCTGAAATAGCCTGATATGTGCATACTAACACCGCCTCAATGCCGTATTTCATGAGTGGGTGAAGTGCGGGAACATAACTTTGAATAGAACAGTTTGACTTTACTGCTATGAAACCCCTTTTTGTCCCGAGACGTTTTTTCTGAAACTCTATAATATCGGTGTGTTCGGGGTTCACCTCAGGGATTAGCATAGGCACATCGACAGTCCACCTGTGAGCCGAGTTGTTTGACATGACAGGACACTCTTTTTTTGCGTATGCTTCTTCTAAGAGCTTAATCTCTTCTTTGGGCATATCGACAGCGCAGAAAACAAAATCAACCATTGCGACTATTTCGTCGATATCTGATGTGGCATCAAAAAGAACCATATTCTTCATGCTTTCGGGAAGCGGCCCATCAACAAGCCAACGCCCCTGTGTCGCCGCGGCATAGGTTTTTCCCTTTGAGCGCGGTGATGCCGCAAGCGCCGTAACTTTAAACCACGGGTGATTTTCAAGAAGCAACGCAAATCGTTGCCCGACCATGCCTGTTGCCCCTATAATTCCAACGTTATATCTCTTCATAAATCTCCGCCTTTCGTGAAATTTGTGCATTGCTTATTAATTATATCAAAAAAAACTTGTGTTGTCAATTTTTTTGTGATAAAATAATATTAATTATTAAAATATTATTCTGAAAGGGTTTTTAAATATGGACAGGTCTGATTTTTATTACGAGCTTCCGCAAGAGCTTATTGCCCAAACGCCGCTCACGCCGCGCGATTCATCACGTTTGCTTAAAATATCACGTGACAGCGGCGAACTAACCCATTCTCATTTTTTTAGTTTATGTGATTTTCTTGAAAAAGGTGATTTATTAGTACTTAACGACTCAAAGGTGTTTCCTGCCCGCCTTTTCGGCAAGAAAAGGGGTAGCTTAATTGATGTCGAATTTTTATTGCAAAAACAAATCGGAAAATATATTTGGGAAACAATGGTTCGTCCGGGAAGGCGGCTGAAAAAAGACACCATTGTCGATTTTTCAGATAAGCTCGCGGCTCAAGTTCTCGAAACTCTTGATGGGGGGAATAGGTTGGTGCGGTTTTATTCGTCTGAAAATAACTTTGATGAACTGCTTTTTGAACACGGGCAAATGCCACTGCCCCCATATATCACTGAGGAACTGAGCGACAACACGCGTTATAACACAATCTACTCAAAACAGACAGGTTCGGCGGCGGCCCCCACGGCAGGGCTTCACTTCACTGAACGGCTTTTAGCAGATATTGCCGAAAAAGGTGTGGAAACAGCATTTGTCACATTGCATGTGGGGTTAGGGACATTCCGCCCCGTAAAGCATGACAATATTCAAGACCACCACATGCACGAAGAATTCTACAGCATACCCGAAGAGACGGCAAAAAAAATAGCCGCCTGCCGCTTAAACGGCAAGCGAGTAATAGCAGTCGGAACCACAAGCTGTCGCACTCTTGAAGCCGCCGCCGTAAAAGTCAAAGAGCCTAAAGCGACATCCGGCTCAACCGACATCTTCATTTATCCCGGCTATAAATTCAAAGCAACAGACGGCATAATCACAAACTTTCACCTACCCGAAAGCACGCTCTTAATGTTAGTCTGCGCATTTTTAGGGTACGACAAAACTTTAGCCGCCTACGCCGCGGCTATAAAAGAAAAATACAGGTTTTTTTCTTTCGGCGATGCGATGTTGATTATTTAATGCAGGTATTTATTAATTTCCTCATCAGACATGCCGCCTTGTCTAAGCTTCTCGATAGTTTCTTGTATGCCTTCTTCACGCCCTTTCTCCATACCTATTTTCTCGCCAATTTTCTTACCCTCTTCTCGCCCTTTCTTCTCAGCCGAATAAAGTGCCGATTTCTCTTCTCTGAGCTGAACTTCGCGGGCTTCGACCTCTCTGACAAAAGTTTTGTCTTTGTTTAAGCGGCGAACCTCGCCTACGGCTTTGCGTATTTTGTCGTTTGACGACTTTTCAAGTGCGTTTATTTCTTCCTCGGTATCGGCTCCGATTAAGCTCAACCAATACTCGATGTCTCGT
>WRLV01000086.1 GCA_009777445.1 Oscillospiraceae bacterium
GAGGGTAAAGGAGGAAATCGCTATGGCTACCGAAATTTTAAATACAATCAGCAAAGACGAACACGCAATCGCAAAATACAGGGCAAGGCGCAAATGGGAAGCCGACCTAACTACAAATCTCTCTGTTAGTCGGAGATTGGGGAAAGAGGAGGGTAGGCAGGAGGGCAGGCAAGAAATCATAGAAAAACTCAAGCAAAGCGGCATGCCCTATAATGAAATTCAACGAATATTAAACATGTAATTGAGGAAATCGCTATGGCTACCGAAATTTTAAATACAATTGACTTTTAACCGCAAGTATAGTAAAATAGTATTATAGTAAATTAAAACAAGTCGCCAACGGCGACACCAAAACTGTCAATTGTCAATTGTCAATTGTCAACTGTCGTCAGGAGGAATCTATGAAAACAAATAAATTAATCAGCACGTTTCTCGCTGTCTCACTCGCGTTCGCTTTATTCTCGCTTAATGTCGTCACGGTGCAAGCGGAGGAATTCAGCGGCACGGGTTGGAGCTTCAATTCGCAAACAGGCACGCTCACAATCAGTAGCAATACCGGCACAAGTTCAACAAGCAGCGGTTGGCGCGCAGGGCGAGACGGCAGATTTGAACCCTCTGATGTTAAATTTGTAAACATTCAAAGAGGCGTTACAGCCATAAATAGTAATGGATTTACCGGAACAAGTATAACTTCAGTGGAAATCCCTGACAGTGTTACGGAACTAATGAGCGGTGCGTTTTCAAACACGGGCTTAACAGAGGTGGTAATACCCGATAGCGTAAGTATTATAGCCACGTATGTGTTTTATGGTTGCGCTAACTTAACGTCTGTGACGTTGCCCACAAACCCGAGCTTTACAACGCTCAACGGATACACATTCCAAAACACAAAACTATCCTCAATCACAATCCCCCGAAGCGTTACGACAATTATAAACAATGCGTTTGGTAACACGCCTTTAACCGTGGTGACGTTTTTGGGTGAAACGCCGCCGGCAACGATTCAGAACAACGCTTTCCAAAATGCAACTAACATTCAAACTGTCTATGTTCCTGCCGACTCGTTAGAATTGTATAAAACCGCTCTTGCCGGGCGTATTCCGTCAACCGCCGATATAGTCGCGTCTGGAATTGAAGTTGAAGACGAGCCCTGGAGCTTCGATTCGCAAACAGGCACGCTCACAGTCACCAACAGTGCCGGAACAACGCTCTGGCGCGACCAAAGAAACTTTCAATTCCCCGATGTGAAAGTTCTCATAATTAAAGACAGCGTGACAAGCATAGAAAACGGTGCGTTCGTAAGCCTGCCTAATTTAACCACAGTGCAAATTCCTTCAAGCGTGACAAATATAGCCAATTATGCTTTTGACAGCACAGGTTTAACTTCAATTACATTCGATGGCGCGACACCGCCGACATTTGGTGGCAGCTCTGTTTTTAGAAACTCAGAGCAAATCAAGACTATAACTGTCCCTTACGGTTCTTTAGAGCTTTATAGGAATGTGCTTACTGCTCTTATCCCAAGGGACGCGAAAATAATCGACACTTCCTATTGCGGCCCACACTGTAAAGGTACGGACGAATGCGACAAGCCGTGCGAGACTCCCTTTGAGCCTTGCGGCCCACACTGTAAAGGCGAAGACGACTGTGACGAGCCGTGTGCGCCGCCGTTTGAACCGTGTGGCCCTGACTGCAAAGGCGAGGGCGAATGTGACGACCCATGTGCGCCGCCGTTTGAACCGTGTGGCCCTGACTGCAAAGGCGAAGACGACTGTGACGACCCGTGTGCGCCGCCGTTTGAACCGTGTGGCCCTGACTGCAAAGGCGAAGACGACTGTGACGACCCATGTGCGCCGCCGTTTGAGCCGTGCGGCCCGGACTGCAAAGGCGAGGGCGAATGTGACGAGCCGTGTGAACCACCGGAGGCCGTTTTTGAGCCTTGCGGCCCGGACTGCAAGGGCGTGGGCTTATGTGATGACCCGTGTGTTATAGCAACCGGCACGGGTTGGAGCTTTGATTTTACAACATGCACGCTCACAGTCACCCAAGGAACAGGCACAAGCTCATGGCGCAGCGAACGAGGTGATGACTTTCAGTTTTCTGATGTAAAATTCGTGAACCTTCAAAGAGGACTTCAAGGCATAAGAGCTGATGCATTTGCCGGAACAAGTATAACTTCAGTGGAAATCCCTGACAGTGTTACGGAACTACTGATCGGTGCGTTTTCAAACACGGGCTTAACAGAGGTGGTAATACCCGATAGCGTAGAAAGTATAGGGATACATGCGTTTTGGGGTTGCGCTAACTTAACGTCTGTGACGTTGCCCACAAACCCGAACTTTACAGTACTCAGGCAGGGGATATTCCAAAACACGAAATTATCCTCAATCACAATCCCCAACAACGTTACTCTCATAAATAACGATGCGTTCACGAACACGCCTTTAAGCGAGATAACGTTTTTAAGTGAAACACCGCCGAGTATTAACGACCGCGCTTTTAGAGACACGCCTGATGATATGCTTGTGTACGTTCCAGCAGGGGCAAAAAGGGCTTATTCGGCTGTTGTGGGGCTTAACGGCAAGAAAATAATGCTTCAATCCCCATGCGGCGGTCACTGTAAAGGCGTGGACGAATGTGATGACCCGTGTGAGCCTTTTGAGCCTTGCGGACCGGATTGTAAAGGCGTAGGCTTGTGTGATGACCCATGTGCGCTGCCGTTTGCACCCTGTGGCCCGCACTGCAAGGGCGTGGGAAATTGTGACGAGCCTTGTGCACCGCCGAACATTTTTGAGCCGTGTGGGCCTGCTTGTATGGGCTATGGGTATTGTGACGAGCCGTGTGAAAATGGGGAAGACCCCAACGAGTACGAACTCGGCGATTGTAATAATGATGGCGTGATTAATATCGCTGATTTGACTTATCTCAAATATGCGATTGTAAGAAATAACCCGGAAGTTTTCCCGCTCAACCCCCAATGCAAGGTCGCAGGAGAATGGGCGAGCGATGCACTGCATCTTTCTACGCTTAGGAATTATTTGACGGGGGTTATACGGGAGTTTCCGGATAATTGAGGGTTGAGAGTTATTGTAGGGGACGGGCAATTGTATGAAAGTATCAGAATTCATTCGCCAATTAAAAAAACAAGGCATAAAGTTTGATAGTCACGGTACAAGGCACGACTGGTATATTAATACCGAAAACGGAAAGATGTCCCAAGTGCCGCGACATAACTCTAAGGAATTAGGAACGGGAATAAGAAAACGCATACTTGAAGATTTAGGGTTGAAATAAATTAGGAGGTTTTGGTTATGAGACACGTATACCCTGCAATATTCCGTCCTGAAGAAGGATATGGCTTTTGCATATTTTTTCCCGATATTAGAAAAGGTGCAACACAAGGTGACGATATAACCGATGGTATAATTATGGCTGAAGATTTTCTTGTTTCAGCACTCTGCAAAATGGAGGATACCGGGGAAGAAATTCCCAAACCAAGCGATATTAACTTTTTGCCTTTAGAAGAAGGAGATATTGCAACTTTTATTTCGGTTGATGTAACCGAGTATAGGCGGCGAACCGAAAATAAATTCATTAAAAAGACATTAACTATTCCGTCGTGGCTTAACGCCTTAGCCGAGGATTCAAAGATTAATTTTTCACAAACTCTGCAACAAGCCTTAAAAGAAAAGTTAAATGTATAGGAGTCACGCTTTATGCGGTTTTTTGGGGGGCTTAGGAATTATTTGACGGGGAAGACGAGGTGAGTTGACGGTTGACAATTGAGAGTTGACAGTCGATGTTGACTAATTGTTGTTAATGTGGTATGATTAAGTTAACTGATAAAATAATTGAGGACGGCACATAATCAATGGTGGGTAACAAAATAAACGAAACAGATGAAGAAAAACATTTAAAATTCAATGACAATGATTTAGTATACGGTCCGAAATCGTTTGGTAAATTACGCGAATTGCAAGTGAGAGCCGGTGGAAACTTATTGGAAGATGTGTGCAATCCTAACGAGGACAGTTTTAAACCGGAGAAATTGTTTACATTAAGCAAAATTGGGCTCGATTGAAAAAATCCGTCAAATTTTACAATCATTGTGAGGAGGTGGAAGTGCCGTGGCTAAAACAGAATTTAACGTAAATAATCAAAGACTTATTATTAAGGGCAATCAAGAAGGTATTCAATACAGCTCTCTTTTTATTGAAAGCGATGAGCTTATAGAAAAGTTGGGTTCTGAATCATTGCCTATAATTAAAAAGAAACTGTTGCCTATTTTAAAGACAATAAGTTCGAGAGAGCCTAAGTTATACAGAGGGGTAAATATAGTTCACCTCATTAATTTATCCGAACCCCATGCAGCTATTTCGTTATCCCCCTTAGGAAACGGGGATTATGAAATGTATGTGTTAGATATTAATGATAGATTTTATCCCTTTATGAAACTCGGCAATGATGATATGGGCAGATTAATTAACTGGATTGATGAATTAAAAATGTGACAAAGATGGAGAGATAAACAGATAAATATAGGTATTCAGATAGGTAGACAGTAGGGCATACAAAAAGGCATACAGGAAACCATTGAAAGGGGTTAAAAATGAGCGAACTAAAAGTAAAACCAAAAGTTGATATTGCATTTAAAAAAATATTTGCAGATAACGAAGAGCTTTTAAAAGCACTTATTTCGTCGGCTTTAGACTTCAAAGCAAAAAAAATAATTTTAAAGCCGACAGAAATCACGCCATCGAGTGCTAAAGAAAAGTTTTGCCGTTTAGACGTTCGCGCAAATGTTGACGGCAAAGAAATCGACATCGAAATTCAGCTGTTCGGGCGCGATGATTTTCGGGCGAGGGCAGAGTATTACTCATGTCTTATGTTCGCAAGACTGCCGCGCGGCGAGGAATACGAGAAAATCCCCAAAACAATTCTGATTAATATAATTGACTGGAACGCCTTCGGCTGTTCCGAATACCATTCAAAGTTTATCACGATGGAAGAAAAACGCCACGAAATGCTTACAGACAAGAAAGAAATCCACTTCTTTGAACTGA
>WRLV01000087.1 GCA_009777445.1 Oscillospiraceae bacterium
CATCGTCATCCCTCTGTACGCCCCGAACACCCCAACTTTTATCTTGCCGTTGCCTAAAAACTATACAAATTCAATTAAAACTAATCAAATCTATTCACTTTTAGTTTGCTTCCCGTTTCACAGAACCCGCTTTCGGCATAGCCTACTCGCGTTTGATATAGTTCTCCGCGGGCTTATACTTGGATACAACGAAATCCTATATATCGTTAGCAATCTCTCTCTTGGGCGGACGCACAATGTGCGCCCCTACATTTTAAACCGCTAACTGCTCTAAATTCTTTGCGGCGTTTACATCACGGTTGATACTTAATCCGCACTTCTCACACTTGTACACCCTGTCTTTCAGCTTTAAATCCCGCTTGATAGCCCCGCAGCTTGAGCACTTTTTGCTGCTTGGGTAGAACCTGTCAGCCGTTACGACCTCTATGCCCGCCCACTCGGCCTTGTACTCTATCTGCCGCCGGAACTCGTGTAAGGTTTGTTCGGCTATAGCTTCGCTCAAATGCTTGTTCTTCATCATGCCGCTTACATTCAAGTCCTCTAAAACTATCCTGCGCGGATTTAACTTTATTATCTCGCTCGTTACATGGTGTGTGTGATTGTGCCTGATGTTCGCTATTTTACGGTGCAGCTTCGCTACTTTAGCTTCTTCTTTAAGCAAACGCGCCGACTTTTTCCTTGCCCTCTTTCGCATAGATGGCACCTCCGCAGAGGCGGGTGTTTTACGGCTTACGCTGCGCTGTTTCTGTTTCAAACGTTTCTTCAGCCGTTTTACGCGCTTTGTTTTGTTTATGTTCCTAAAGCTCTTAGTCTCACCGTTATAGCTTATTACCGCTAATTCCTTTACGCCTAAATCAATACCTACCGAATAATCGTTTAACTCTTGTTTTGTGCTTTCGCACTCAATCCCGAAACTGAGTATCCATTTACCACCTATATACTTCACTCGCGGGTTGATATATTTTACTGTGTTTTCATGTTTCTTTGAAACTACAGGCAATTCTTTGTAATTCGTTTGATATTTTATCTTGCCTATTTTTTCTATATTTACAAACTCTTTTTATAAATATAGGTTCTCATGTCTTGCGTAAAACTTCGGTTCGGTTTTATCTCTGCTCTTAAACTTCGGGTGGCCTATCATCTCATATGGTGTTAATTTCTTATTTAACCGCTTATACTTTTTGATTTTTGTTTTGCTGTATTTTTCGCCTTTTTTCTGTGTAGCGAAAAATCTTGTGTAAGCGTTATCTAAATCCATTAATCCCGCCTTTAATGTATGAACAGACACTCCTTTTAACCATGCGAATTTTTCATCAGTATTTTTTAACTCTGTCAGTATCTTCGCCGAACTCTCTTTGGTTAAACGCTTCTCACCCTGCTTGAACCGTTCCATGTTAACAGCCAATCCCCAGTTCCACACGAACCTCATCGCATCTACATGAACCCACAATAATTTTTCTTGTTCCTCCGTTGGTATCAATCTTATCTTATAGGATTTTGTCATTTCCTTTTCACCTGCCTTTCGTATGATATATTTTTAAGGGGTGTATGTTATATCCCTTTGACATATTGTACCACAAACAGATGTTTTTGTCAAGTGTTTTTGCTAACTTTTTATATGGTTTTTTTGTGCATTTTCCTTTCTTTATTTTTTTTGTTTATAACTTTTTATAACTTGTCATCAACTGTTGTCACCCCCTATGTTTTTAAAGTTTCCACGGAAAGTCTGAATCACTGAAATAATCAAGAGAAACAGAGACCGTGTATATATGCTTCACCCCCAAAAAACAGGAGCAAAAGTAACTAAATAAAATCAAACAAAATAGTTGACAATCAAGTATAAAATCGCTTAAAATGTAAATGGACACAAACAAAGTGTACTATACAATAAAAAAGGTGGTTTACGTATGCTTGGTAAATGGAGTCGCCACATAGAATATCAGGAATTTGTCAAACAAAAACTGCGTGATATTTCACAAAGTGACCCATGTAAAGTTTTGGAGTATGAAGAAGTCATATCGAAATTGTATATCCTGCCAACAGACAAACTAATGAAAACGATGTTGCCTTTATACTCGGAGATAGGCAGACCGGCAGAATTGCAGCCGGAAATATTCCGTTCGTTTGTCGCGATGAAAGAACTCGGATTCACTTTGGATAATTGGATAGTGAAACTGCGAAACAATGAAGTGCTGCGTACTGCAGTCGGAATCACAGAAAATATACCCTGCGCGTCCAGCCACTATGATTTCATCAACCGAATTATTGACATGGACGAGAGACCGAAAATACGGTTAAAAAAGCGCAAACCAACAAAGAAACTCGGCAAAAACACCAAATTGCCCAACAAAAATCCTGGTATTGTACAAAGATTGGTTGACAAGATTTTGTGCGGCAGACGCTTCAATCTCCGTCCGGAACGTCATTTGCAGCAGATTTTCGCCGACGTCGCCGTGACCTATTCACGCGAACTAGGTATTATTCCGGATGAGATTGAGGTTTCTGGTGATGGCACCTGCATTGAGACAGGCGCTTCTCACTATGGCGTAAAAATCTGCGAGTGCAAGGATTTCAGGTGCGATTGTCCCCGCAGATTTTCCGACCCCAACGCGACTTGGGGTTGGGACAGCCATAATGAACGCTATTTTTATGGTTATACCGGCTATTTTATCTCGACTTACAATCGTGACCTAAAAGCCGATTTACCGCTTTATTTGCGCCTCGTCGAGGCGAAAAGACATGACAGCGTTTCCGCTGTTGTCGCGCTTGCTGAGTTGCGCGACTTATACCCTGATTTGAAACTGCGCACTTTTATTCATGACTCCGCCGCTGACAATACTGCCACTTATGAGTTGCTCCACAACTGGAATATTGATGCTGTTATCGCCTTGAACCAAAAGGGCAATTTCAAATATCCCCCTCATCTCAAGCTCAACGACGACGGCACTCCCGTCTGTATGGGCGGTCATAACATGGTTCGTTGGGGTAAATGCCCCGACCGTGACAGAATAAAATTCCGTTGTCCTTTCAGGCTCGGTAAAGTTTCTGACTGTGCCTGCGCCCATTCATGCTCCTCTTCTGATTATGGTCGTACCATTTATATTTACCCCAAATGGGATTTGCGCCTTTTTACTAACATTCCCCGCGGCTCTGCTGTTTGGAAACTTAAGATGAAATCTCGTACTTCCGTTGAACGCATTAACCAGCGTATCCTTCATGACTACGCCGTTGAATTTGACAACTTGCGTGGTAAAAAACGTATCTCTTTTGCCGTTACTATCGCCGCTCTCAACATTCATCTCGACGTTTGGCTCAATCTTTTATCCGATACTGGCTTGTTTGATTTCTCTTCCCTCTTTATTCAGAATCTCGCTTAATTCTCACTTTTTAGCTTTTTTAGCCAATCTTTTTTGGCTTTTATTTCCTTGCGCCTTTTTTGTTCTTATCTTTTCCTTACATTTATCTCTCAACTCTTTCCGTGAATGCTCAACGCAACGTTTCGTCTTTATTTGCGAATTTATTTCTTGAACACTTTGTAAATGTTTGTCACAAACATTGTTGTAAAGCAACAAACATTATTGTAAAGATCAAGAAGGATTTGCAAATGTCACAAACTATATTGTTAATTCATAGCAGCGACAATAGATTACGATTGCCAAACTTTGTCGTTTCGCTTTAGGGTCCTGGAGGGGGTGGAGGGGGTGCAGGAGTGGTGAAAAGCCCCGAAAGCAAGGGGATCAACATGAGCCCGACGAGGGCTACCCCGGCGCCGGCCATGAGTTGCTTCATACCTTGGCTTTTAGGGCAGGGTGCATAGGGAAGTAGTTTTTTTCACAGAGATTATGCGGGATAGCTGCGGGCGATTCAGCCTGTTTTC
>WRLV01000088.1 GCA_009777445.1 Oscillospiraceae bacterium
GATTTCTCTGTTAAAATACTTTAAAATATCGCTACCGAATAGACTGCGCAGTGACGTTCCCAAAGCAAAAAATACGCGACAATGCTGTAATTCGCGGTCGCCGAATTTGATTGAAACGTTTGTTATGTATTGCAACGGGGTTTTATTTTCCCCCGTTGCCAAAGTCGCGCCGCCGCTATGATGAGGGCAGGATTTCAAATATTCTTGTGTATATCCTAAGCGGTCTAAATCATCGCAGTTTATAGTTGTGAAATCCGAGCCGGAATCGTACTTGAATCGAATGTCACCAAGACTTTTCCTGTCGCCGGTCATCATCTTTGCGTTAAATTCAACGCGCCCCAAACTATTTGGAGTGAAAGGAATAATTATTGGCACCATAATTCAAGACCTCCGATTTGCGGAGTGTCGTTAAAACCCTCAAAAACTATTTTTCTGCCCATGCTGTCTCCTAATGCCTTAGATTTTGCATACGCTTCATTTTTGTTTGATGTCACCAACAAAATGTCGCCAATGACTTTATTTGTCTTAGGTTCATCAAAAAGGTTCACCATAACAAGCCACTGTTTGGGGTATTTCATACCGGCTTCGCCACACCATAATCTTTCCATAACAAGACCTCCCTTGCTCAATGAGTTTTAATTACACCTCTATCATAGCACATTTCACGAGAAAAATCAAGTTGTTTGTAGAAACGCTAACTAACCCTCCACCTTCCTCCTAATTTGTGATTTTTGTGCTATGTTTGTTCGGTAGACTACGCTTAGCTCTGCTCCTATGCCTGTTTGTGTCGGGGTGTATTCTGTGTGCCATTTTACTATTTCATAGCCGTCGCCGTAAAAGTTTTTCTCATAAGTGTCGATTTGCGTTTTCAGGTTTTTTAATACCCCGTCGGTAAGCTCGATGACTTCTATTTGTTCATATTCGGTGTAAATCGCACTTCTTATGCGAAAGGGGGCTTTTATCCCTAAAATTGTTGGCTGTTTTAACTGCTCACTGTAATTTGCGTTTTCGGGAATATCCCTGCTTAAGAAGAGGGGAAAGTCATTCCCCAAAAAATAGAGATAATCTTTTGTTATAACCCTACCTGTCTTCTTTTTTTCCGTGGAAGAATAGGGGGCGAAAAACGAGACTGTTTCTTCGCATTCGGCAATAATCTTTGCATCGGCGTGTAGAAACAAAATGTTTCCCGCACCGTCGTCAACAGTGCCGCTCACAATCAACTCGCCTTTAGCAACCCCTGAGCCTAAGGTTCTCATCAGTTCGCCGCGATAGACCTCGGTTTCGACTATTCGTCCGGGGCGTTCGGCAATGACATTGCAGGCTATTTCGCGCGAGAGTGAAGATGAAGTTTCCTCGCGTTCGGCGACTTTGATGTTCAGGCGGCTGCCCCGGCGTTCGACACTTACCCACGACAGCCTGTCAAATTCCGCGAGCAATGAAAGCTCGGCTGCCGCTTTGTCAAGCTCACGTGTGCTTAAGCCGGCGACAATTCCTAAAGTGCTTAGATGCTCTTTAATCTGCCCCTCGGTGAGGGCTTCATTTCCACTCACTCTTATGTCCCAAATGAAAGCGGACAGCACGAGATTTATGAACGCGAACCCGACAATCCCAAAAATTATGCCATAGCGTTCACGAAAACGGCGCAGAAGGAAATAAATTCCTTGTCGCCCTGAAACTTTCGTCTTCCCGTAATATATTGCGGCGGCTTGCGCCACTTGCTTATAATCACACGGGCTTATATTAAAGTTGGTTGTTTCGCCGTTGGTTTGCAGATTCCACAGCTTGATTTTGCGTTTATAAATCAGGTGATTTATAAACCCTTTCAAGTTGTTTTGATTGTTAAAACGCGCCTCGACTTTTACTTGATTCAACATATATTCCACCTATCTCGAAATAAATTTCATGCTGTCAATTTTACCTCTGATTATTACCCCTGTTGTGCTGAAATTCCCGATTTTCAGGTCGTGCCCGGTTACGCTGAGATTGTTGTTTATGAGCGCGAGTTCAATGATATTTTCGTCATATTTATTAATGGCAACGCAATTATCAACAAACAACTCAATGTTATCGGTTAACTGTAGATAAGAGTGTTTGTGAAAACCACGTTTCCATTCTTCATATTTGTTTGCAATCTCATTAATATTCATTTTTTCACCGCCTTAGAAATATATATGTAAAAACAAGCTGTATATTACTAAGGAGTTAGAAAACATATGAAGAAAAACCTAAAAGTCGCGGCTCTCGGGCTGTGTATAATAATCATCGGGGCGACAAACATCTTAAACGCCGAAAACATGATAAAAGCTATTGAAAATTCGGTTGGAATGTGTTTGCGAGTTATAATTCCATCTTTGTTTGGATTTATGGTGCTTTCCGGGTTTCTGATGTCAACGGGGCTACACAAGAAGCTTTTTTCACCGCTTTATTTTGTTATGAGATTTGTCATTCGTGTCAGCCGCGATGAATTTTCAATCTTAATGCTTAGTCTAATAGGCGGCTATCCTGTTGGGGCAAAGCTAATCGCGCAAAGCAAGTGCGGAGAAAAACTTCTCCCCTACTGCTATTGCGCGGCCCCTGTATTTTTAATGGGTACGGTTGGCTTGGCTCTTTACGGCGATGCCAAAATCGGACTATATGTCTATTTCGCCAACGCCGGGGCATGCCTTTTAATGGCAACCATTTCAAACTGGAAACCCCACCCACCAGCGTTTAACTCTGCAATAAAGCAAACGAATTCTCAATTTGCCACCGGCGGCACCGCCGGCTTAATCAGTGCCGTTCATGCGGCGGCTAAGGCGGTTTTGACGGTTTGTTCTATGATTGTTTTCTTTTCAATAGTTATTGAGACATTGCGGTTTATTTCGGGCGAGTTGGTGACGGAGTATCATACTTTTTTTGCAGGATTATTCACTTTCACAGAAATAAGTAATGTCACTGCGTTTGTTGGAGCAAGGCGTGAAATTCTGCCGTTAATCGCCGCACTCACCTCATTCGGGAGTGTTTGCATGGTGACACAAATCATAGCATTAACCAAAGATGTCAAGAATTTATCCATTCGCCCGTTTTTGTTAGCGCGAATCCCCGCCGCCCTCATCAGCGCGTTAATCTGTCAATTGCTCATCGCCGAAATGACAATCGAGCCGGGGCTTACGGTCGGCAGATTCGCGACTCAAAACCCCGGCTTTTATTTCAACGAAGGAATAAACCCAATCGCTTCGATTATGTTGGTTATTATGGCGGTTATTTTGTTGAAGGGTGAAGGCAGTTGACAGTTGACAGTTGAGAGTTGATAGTTTTGGTGTCCGCTTGCGCGGACGGATTTGAAATTATAACAGCTACACCGCCCGGCAGTTTTTGTCGGGCGGTGTTTTTGATTCAAAAATAAATTAAAATCCTGTCCCAAAACGTCCGTTTTGTTGTGTTATAATAGTTACATGATTATTTAATGCAGAAAGGGGGGATTGAAAATGAGAGCTAAAAATCAAAATTATTTCTATAATTTTCGTCAAAACAAACAAAGTTCATAAGTAAATTTTGGCAAAATTCACAAAATTCAAAAAACGCGAAATAATTTTGCATTTTAGGGTTGACAGATACGCAACGGTGTGTTATAATGTGAACACGTTAACGAAATCAAGGTGAAGCAAGAAGTTAAATAAAACAGGAAAGGAATACATCATGACAAGAAAAAGACTTAAAGAGCTACATATCCTTAATCGG
>WRLV01000089.1 GCA_009777445.1 Oscillospiraceae bacterium
TGAATTTTGCCAAATTTTACTTATGAACTTTGTTCGTTTTGACGAAAAATATAAAAATAATTTTGATTTTTAGCACTCATTTTCAATCCCCCTTTCTGCATTAAATAATCATATAACTACTATAACACAACAAAACGGACATTTTGGGACGGGATTTTAATTTATTTTTGAAATAAAACGCCCCTCTCTCCACCCCACCCGAAGATTTCCGCAAGACATTCCAAAAAAAACCAACCACCGCCCAACACATAACTGCCGGGCGGTGTAGCTGTTATAATTTTAAATCCGTCGCCGCAAGGCGACTCAATAATTGTCAATTGTCAATTGTCAACTGTCAATTGTTCGTCAGCCTCTACGCCGACGTTGGTTTTGATTTTGGTTTTGGTTGGGGGGACCGTGTGGACGTGATGGTGGGCGTGCGGGCGGACGCGCCGGTGGGCGTGCAGGGGGGCGATTGAATATCGGCATTCTGAACGGGAACACCCCGCTTATCGGAGAAACCCTCACTGCTGTTATGTATGGCGGTGTTTCGAGCGATATGCTGTCATAACTTATGTTCACCGGTTGCCCTGTTTGGAAGCCCATTCTCCCTACGCCGGGGAACTCGACGATTACCACTCTGTTCTCGGGGACCTCCCACACGGTCAGGTGGTCGCGGTCTATGCTTAAAATAAAGCCCCTTAGTTGTGAAATCACCGGGATTGATGAACCCACCCTTTGAACAAAACTCGCGGTTATTTGCGGTGGAATACTTCTCGTCATTCTTCCATCCCAAACGATTCTTACCCTGTCGCCCGGCCTGAATTGCTCAGTTCGCTCAAAAAACACCACAACATCCTGGTTGTTGGCTGTGTTTCTTACCAAAAGTCTTCCCGGATTTCTGGTAAGAACTGTAGCTGTCATTGTCATTTTAAACCATGCCTTTCTGCACAAACGTGCTATGAAAGCGTTAACGCTTTCAACCTTTTTTCTCGAAAATTCTAAATAATTTATATTATGCTTTTTCGGTGAAAAGGTGAATGGCAATAATCGCAAGACCATAGTCAGTCAGTTTAGATATGTTCTAATTCCTCAAACAAAAGTGTAGTTGTCATTCTGTCGTAGGCGGCTTTTGCGTTTTTGAATATTGTTGTGGCAGACTTGATATGGCTTTGCGGTTCTTTGAACGCGGGGCTATAGTGGGTCAGCCACATTTCTTTTACGTTGCCTGCCTTTGCCAAGCGCGCCGCATCCGAAAAAATCATGTGTGAAAAACCGTTTGCTTTTTCTTTCATGTCGTCATCGCCATAAAGCCCCTCGCAAATCAACAGGTCTGAATTTTTGATAAATTCGGGAATCGCCGCAATCGGGCGACTATCAGTAATATAGCTTATTTTAAGCCCTTTTCGCGGCGCACCGAGAACCATATCGGGGGTAAAGCCGTCCACGGCTTTGCCGCTTTGAAGAACTGACCACAGTTTCAGCGGAATGTTCTGCTCTCTCGCCCGTTCGACATCAAATTTGCCGCCCCTCTTAAAGCTTAGGCTATAGCCGGCGCAAGCTGTCGAATGTTCCAACAAGAGGGCGCGAATATTAAAGTCGCCAAGGCAAATCTCTTGTGACAATCTGTTGTCGCAAGAGTTCTTTTTTGTGGGTGGAATGTCCACTGCTCCTGTCGAAGTCCCAAACTCCAACTCAACAAATTCAATGGGAAACAAAAGCCCCGGCGCAATCACTCGCAGGCTGTTTATAATCCTTTTAATTCCCTTTAACCCGACTATTGTGAGTGGCGCGGTTCTGCCATAATTGCTGAGTGAGAGTAACAGCCCGGGAATTCCCGAAACGTGGTCGGCGTGAAAATGGGTGATAAGAACATAGTCGAGATTAGCGAAACCCCAACCTAATTGTCGCATTGTCACCTGAGTTCCCTCACCGCAATCAACAAGCAACATGCTCCCTTTATATCTGACAAGCATAGCCGTCAAATGCCGATTATGAAGCGGCATCATCCCACCCGTACCAATAAGTGAAACATCAAGCATTAGAAATTCCTTTATTCTTTCCAGTTTTCGATTTTCAGTCCATCGATATTTTTAAAGTCTTTGGTGTTGTCGGTCACCAAAATAGACCCCGTCAACATCGTCCATGCGGCGATTATGATGTCGTTACTGCCTACAGTGAAGCCTTTTTTCTTCAATTCAACAAAAATCTCAGCCCCTTTTTCCATAACATCGTTTTCGGGGATTTGAATTATCTTGTAGGAATTTTCGTACATTTTTCTCAATTGAGCGGTCTTTTTGGTTGCTCCAACGTTAAGATAGCCTCGTAATACCTCATAATAAGCCATTGGCGGTATCAGCATTTGAACTTTTTCGTTATCTTTTTCGAGAAATTTCTTGCGGACATTATAATTTTGGGCAAACAATAATATCAAAGTGCAGGAATCAAGCGAATATATCATTAATAAGCGTCCTCCTATCATGAAAAATTTAAATCATCGATATTATCGTCTTTACAGTACCGTTCAATGAAATCTTCGGTTATAGGCTCGTCATCTTCATCAGAGCCCGTGAAAGCAATTATTTCTCTGATAATTTCACTCTGTTTTTCAGCTGACCACCCTCCGACAGGTTTTATAAAAATACCATCAGTTGTCGAATATAACTCAATTTTTGATTTTAGTGGGAAAGCAGGAACGGTTTTCGGAATAATAACCGCCCTTGAGTTTCCGAATCGCGAAACGGTTGTTCTGCAAACTAAATCCATTTTTTTCACCCCTATAATAATACTATGTAATACATTAATATTACATAGTATTATTATAGCACGTTTTGATTTTGGTGTCAATGCTTTTTAAACATTTTTTAAACATGAATGGCAATTACTCTATTCTCAAAGGGATATATCAGTCACTTCTTCACCAGACAATCCTGTTGCTTTGGTTACCTGCTCTAACGGATAGCCCATTTCAATGAGTTTGCGCGCTATTTCTGAAAGGCTCTTTTGCATACCCTCTTGTATGC
>WRLV01000090.1 GCA_009777445.1 Oscillospiraceae bacterium
TCGAATCCATCATGGCTCACCAAAGAAAACAGCTAACCCTCCGAAGTTTTAAAGAGTTCAGAGGGTTTTGTTTTTATATCTTTGATAGTTGCTTGGTAGTTACCGTAGCTGTCTAAGATGATTTTATTGCGTCTACCAGCCATTTTTACCGACTTGCCAACTCACTATTTATATTCTTTCACCGCACGAATAATTAAAGTGTTCCGTGAGATTTTGTCTATCATCTCTAGTGGTTGTCAATGGTTAGGGAAAGTCTTTTTTATTTGCACAAAAAAGCCCCAGCCCGATGACGGCCTAGGGCTACGGTAGGGTTGCAATGTAAAACTTGCGTTATTTGAGCAGCTTAACCTCTGCCTCGATTTTCGATTTCAGATAATTATCCAGGTCGCCATAAACCTCTTCTAGGAAGCGCTTTGCTTCAACAGACATCAAAGATCGCGCTTCAAAGAGTGCCATTTTAAGAGCTTCAATTTGGTTAGCAGCGCTAAAGTTTCCACTTTCTTTCAATTCTTCTGTGAATTTTTGTTCAACGAACAGAACCGCTGTAGAGATGGCATCCTTAGCCTCGGTTATATATTTGCTTGCCAGTTCATTATTCATTGCTTCCTTTGCCTCTTCTGCTTTTGCGTTCAGCAGTTTCACAATATAAGCGGTCACTATAGGCGTAGCCGCCACTAGAACCGCTTGCAGCAGGTTCATTAGCATTTCTTGCATTTTGTTTTTCCTCCTTAAACAAAAATCCGGTCTATCCGGGCTACCTGAATTCAGGCATAAAAAAACCGCCCATAGGCGGTCTTGTGTTATAATAACCATGCAGCATTAAGCGCGAAGGGTGGTAGGTTAAGCCCCTATGAAAGGGGGTGGTGCTTATGTCAGTTTACGAAGCATTAGTAATAAGTGTACCTCTAAAAACCCAATAAGAGTTGACGAAATAGGCGAAATAAGATTAGGCAATGCTTAAATATGGTATTATATGGTATGGCAATTGCCAATTTAGCTTTAATTATCCCTTGTTTTCGGGTTATTCCCGATTTTCAGGCACACTCCCCCCTTAACATGGCAACGGGGCTTTTTTGAGCCGCACTAGACACTCGTATCTTTGCAGATTGTATGCCAAATTTTTCAAGCCGATTTGGCACCTAGCGCGCGCTATCCCTATGCTCCTTATAAAAATCCCACCAAATGAATTTGTCATATGACCGAATATGTGCTCAACTCTTGCCCTGACTTTGGATTTTTCGCGGTTGTTCGCCTTTTGCTCTTCTGTAAGGGGGTTATTACGATAACCTTTTTCATTTATTCTCAGTTCTATATTGGGGTTTTTCTCAAGTATGGCTTCATGTAATTTCTCACCGACATATGCACTATCAGCGTTTAGCACCTTGTCTTTCTCATCGATAAGCCCTACCAATTCTTTGCTGTCGTGTACCGATGCATCGGTCACTTCATAATCCACGATCATTTTGCTGTCACTGTCTACTTTTACATGGTCTTTCCACCCATAGTGCGTTTCATCATTCTTCTTTGCCCATCTGGCATCTATATCTTTTTGGCGGCGTTTATTCTTAGGAATTGTCCGTAAATAAGTTGACCGTTTGAGAGTTTTACATTATACTATTTTTATCAAATATAAGCGAGGTAAACATAGTATGATGGAAGAACGCATATTGACGATGTTGCCACACTTAAATGAAGCGCAAAAACGATTATTCCTCGCGAGTGAAGCGATTGCTTACGGGCGTGGTGGCATATCAGAAACGGAACGAATTTCTGGCGTTTCCCGTACTACCATAAGAAAAGGAATAAAAGAAATTAAAAGCGGGAAAAAACCTAATGAAAGGATACGCAACAATGGCGGAGGACGTAAAGCTATTGAAATAAAACACCCAAATATAGAAGACGAAATTCGCCGATTAGTTGACGGCTCAACATACGGTGACCCCGAACGAGTGTTATCTTACACAACAGAAAGTTTACGGAAAATTGAAGAAGAATTGAATAAGCGAAATATAAAAATCGGTCGCACAGCGATTGCGAAAGTTCTTGATTCAATGGATTATAGCAGGCAGCAAAATCAAAAAATGCAGCAAGTCGGAACCCCTCATCCTGATAGAAATGCACAATTCGAACACATAAATAAAACTGCTGCAAAATACTTGGAGGCTGGCGACCCTGTTATATCCGTTGACACCAAAAAGAAAGAAAACATCGGGAATTTTGCAAACAAAGGCACAGAATACCGTAATAAAAAAGACCCACGAAAAGTTCTTGACCACGATTTTCCAATTAAGGAACTCGGCAAAATTTCACCGTATGGTGTTTATAACCTGAATAGTAATACAGGTTTTGTAAATGTCGGAACAAGCCATGATACAAGCGAATTTGCAGTTGAAAGCATTTCGCGTTGGTGGGAAACTGTCGGCAAGCATACATTCCTAAATAAGGGCAAAATTTATATAACTTGTGACTCTGGCGGCAGTAATGGCTATAGAGTAAGAATGTGGAAATACCAACTTCAGCAATTTGCGAACCGTACCAGTCTAGAAGTAGAAGTTTCCCATTTTCCGCGCGGTACATCAAAATGGAACAAAGTCGAACATAGGCTATTTTGTTACATTTCAAAGAATTGGCAAGGCAAGCCCCTTGTTGATGTACAGACCGCCGTTGACTTAATTGGTTCAACAAAGACGGCTACCGGACTTGAAGTGATTTGCGTTCGGGATGATACCGAATATGCACTTGCAAAAAAGGTTTCGGATGAAGATTTTGAACTAATCAATATCGTCAAAATCGAACCATTTGTGGCTTGGAATTACAAAATCCTACCTGCTTATATTGGTTAAGTTATTTACGGACAGTCCCTTGCTGGGTTTGCATGGTATATGACAAGAGCATATTTCTTGCCGCCGCAGACATGACTATAGTGATTTAGAGGTAAGGATTCTCGGC
>WRLV01000091.1 GCA_009777445.1 Oscillospiraceae bacterium
GACGCGCTCTTTATCTGCTGTTTTTATCTGCGCCCCCGTTTTGATACATAGCCCGCTTGCCTGTGTCGTTATTGTCAGGTTGATTGCCTTGAGCATTTCGGCGGGTTGGTGATACATGGGCGGCAGCCTGTCGGCATTACCACTTGAAAAGAGTTGATTAAATGGCAGCCTACGGTTACATCCGCGTGTCAAGCACAGATCAAAATGACGACAGGCAGGTGCTTGCCATGAGAGAGCTGAATATAACCCCCGCGCGAATCTTTACGGACAAGCAAAGCGGCAAAGATTTTGAGCGCCCGGCGTACAAAGCTCTTATGAAAGCTTTGAAGCCCGGCGACCTGGTTTATATTTTAAGTATAGACAGATTAGGGCGTAATTATGACGAGATCCAGAACCAGTGGCGTATCCTCACAAAGGAGCGCGGCGCGGACATTGCCGTTATCGACATGCCGCTGCTCGACACGCGCCGGGAAAAGGATTTGATGGGAACATTTATCGCGGATATCGTGCTTCAAATATTATCGTTCGTAGCAGCGAATGAACGCGATAATATCCGTAAACGTCAGAGCGAGGGCATTGCCGCCGCGAAAGCGCGGGGAGTCCGTTTCGGGCGGCCTGTAAAAAAGCCCCCCGAGAATTTCGGCAAGCTGGTGAAACAATGGGAAAAAGGAAAGCTGCCCCTTTCGGAAATTTTGAAGCGAACGGGGTATAAACGGGCAACATTTTATAACCGCTTGCGGGAATGGCGGGATGGGAGGAAAATATAAATTATAAACCGCTTTTTAACAGCTTTGCTTTTTCTGCTTTTCTGATAGCCGACAACTGAAAACAACTGAAAACAACTGAAAACGGGTGGAGATAAAATAAGTAGGTATTGCGCAAAGCTATAAAATCCTGATATAATCAGCTAAAATGAAAGGTAGCTGATTTGTGTTGATAAGAGATGAGTTTGCGAATGATCCGACTATAGTTGAACTTGTACGAATCATAAAGGATTTTAAGTCCGAATTTAGGGCAAAAACAAGTGATACAGAAAAATTTATTACAATAAACGAACTCGAACATTGTTGGACAGGTCTAAGAAATAATACCGATGTTTTGTATTCAGATATGGTTCGACAGCTCATAAGCGAGGTGGACGAGAGGGAAATGGTGCGTAAAAAAAAACAGAATACACTTTAAAAGGGATAAATTTGAGATCTGATAAGCGTGCAACACGGTCGATACTCACGCTAAATGGCAAATTAACGTATGCGCGAAACATACTAAGACCGTCAGATATAGAAAGCGCATATAAACTCTTGGAAACCGAGGGTATAAAGAGTGTTGCGCCTCTGGACACCCTGTTCAAGGCAGATAAGCTACCATTCAAAATGACTTTAGCAACCATGCTTAAAGCTGCCTACTGGGCGCAAAATCAATGTTCGTACCAGAATGCCGAAGAAATAATGAACAGTATTCACGGCATTTTTATAAATGACGATACAATCCGTTCTATTGCGAACTACGTGGGCGAGATTGTATTTCGTGAAGATTGCCGCAAAGCTGACAAAGCGTATGAACTCCTTTTGAGCGGGAAACTTCCTTATCCACAAGACATTAATGGGACACTATATATAGAGACCGATGGAGCTGCTCTAAACACCAGGCATAAGGATGAAACAGGTTCAACATGGCGTGAAAACAAGCTGGGAGTTATCTTTTCATCTGACAATATCCATAGTTGGATCGATAAGCACAACGAGAAACAGCACCGAATACAGAAAAGGGAATATGTCAGCTATATAGGCACTTGTAGTGAGTTCAAAAAGCACTTGCTGTCATGTGCTTTAAAAAATGGCTACGGGTCATACAAAAAGACCATTCTTATCAGCGATGGTGCTATTTGGATACGAAACCTCCGAGAAGAGATTTTTCCTGATGCACTACAAATACTGGATTACTATCATTTGTGCGAAAACGTTCACACGTTTGCCAAGTATTTATTTAACATGGACGAGACGAAGTATAAACCGTGGGCGGATGACATCTGTAAAGCCCTTAAAAAAAGCCAATTCCAAGAGGTATTGAAGGAACTATTACCGTACAAGAATAAGAAGCCGGGGGCGTGTCCCGTCAATATCTACGGCTATATTGAAAACAATCTGAGTAGCATTGATTATGCAAAATACCTAAAAAAAGGATACTTCATCGGGAGTGGTGCTGTGGAAAGCGGAAACAAAATCATTCTTCAACGCAGACTCAAACAATCTGGTATGCGCTGGAACACAAAATCAGCTCAGTCACTTTTAACACTCGTTTCCAAGGAAGAAAGTGGTCTTTGGGGGCTTGAGGTCTTGGGAGCTGTTCTGGATTTTCTTTCATGACGATGTACCTACTTTTTTTATCTCCACCCGGCGCCCGATTATGATTTGACAGAAGACGACCGGTTGGCATTATGGAATGGGTATATCAAGAACGATGAGATTGGGGTGGAACTCGTGAATTGTAAAGCGAAAAAGGCTATCCGCAAAGAA